>JAANXC010000006.1 GCA_018263495.1 Nitrososphaerota archaeon | reverse complement strand
GTGTTTCGTTATCCTTACTTAACATACTTTTTCCGGTAGAAGATAACCACTCGTTAGTAAATCAAGTTAAAAACTACATGAAGAAAGAGAGAGAATTCTATGACAAGGAAAAATTTGATGTTGTGATAAATGATGGTGACATGGGATCTAATGTACTAGCTAAGAATAGAGGAATTCCTAGTCTTTTTGTAACAAATCAATATATGCCCAAGTTGTGGAAATCTCGAAGTTATTTGAAACCAGGACTATATTTTATATCAAAACAAATTGCAAAGGCTACAAGAGTGTTAGTGGCTGACTCAGCTCCACCTCATACAATCTGTGAATATAACTTGAATTTTCCTGATGATATCAGAGATAAAATCACGTATGTCGGCCATTTCTCAAATAGAAAATTGGTGAACTCTACATCACAAACTGATTTGGAAAGGCTTGTTGATGGGACAGATTTTGGATATTGGATGAGAACAGGAAATAAACCAACAAATGATGGAACTGGTCAAAGATATGAAGAAGTTTTTCATGAAAGTGAAATGAATGATGAAAGACGAATTATTTCTCATGCCAAGAACGACAAATCTATTGATAGGGTTGTTGGAAAGGATGGGAAAAAATATTCAATTGGAGAGGCATATGAAAAAAAGATTGATTGGATTCAAATTGATATTGGTTTTTTGACGGAGCAGGAAATGCAGACAATATTAACTGGATGTAAATATGTAGTAATCAATGGCTCTCATACAATAATGGGAGAAATAATGGGTATTAACTCAAAACCAATAATTGGTATGCCGATATATGATGAACACACAAATCAAATAAAATGGGCAGAAGAAAAGCAGTTGGGAGTTTTGGCTGAAAGTAAAAAACAAGTAATCAAAGCAATTCAAATGATAAGGCAAAATTATAACAAATATCAAGAGAAACTAGGAGTGTTCTCTGAAAATTTTGATGGAAATGGAGCAGAAAATACTGCTAAAATAGTCTCAGATATTCTAGAAAGAAAGAAATAGTTTTAACATAATAATTTTTGGTAGTCTGGTACGTGGTATGTTCGATGGGCGAACTGACCTTAACGGGATGAAGATATAATCCACGTACTAGGCGTAATTTGTAGAAGATGTTATGCGATCATTCTAACTTTGCGAACGCTTTTATGGAAAAAATTTGGTCTTGTCAACATTGCCTAATTGCCCAGAATGCGTTGCACGAGAAAAAAAGGCTCTTAAAGTACAATATGAGGCAGAGGCTAAAAACGCAGAGGAGGAAGGTAAAGATTACCTTATTCCCGCTGACAGAGATATAGGAACTGATATTGAAATACCTATGAAATTAGACCCTTCCACAAAACATTTCATCTGCAAGAGATGTGGATTGTATGCCACTAGAGAACAAATATCTGACATACGTGATAGACTTAACCGAAGAGAATCTACAAAAGAAGACAAACAGTATGATTATTTAGAATGGTGGCAGAAAAGCAAGAAAGACAAACAGCAAGCGTGATTATAAAAAAATGGGGAAGAAACAGAGTGACATACCTGAAGATGTCAATAAAGAATTAGAATCGCCTAAATTTGGAAAACCGATTGAACTCACAGCATCTGGATATATTTTGGATGTTAATGAGAAAGACGGCAAAGTTGACATCCAAACTTACGAGCCAGTTTCTGGAACCACAATTTTAGAAGGACTTTCTGTTTCAAAAAAAATTAAACTTAATGGATTGGAAAAAGGTGTTATCTGTGAATTTAAGCTTGATGAATTAAAGGCACCGTTAAGCAAAAAGACTATAGAATATTTGAAAGAACAGGGAATTATGATGGATGCAATTATTCAGTTTGAATTAAAAGAAGTGAAAATAATCGATGAAAATTCAGAAACTGCTTGAAATTATTTTTTAGAAGTTCTTTTTGTTAGCTGCTTTCTAAACGCATTACCAATAATTGGATTTATCAAAAATGGAAAATTTTGTTTTGCCCATATCCCAGCCCTAGCAACTGAGGGAACAACAATCTCCAGTCTTGATGAATTTGCAGCTTTGAGAATTGTGTTTGCTACTTTTTCTGGACTCAAGATAGCTATTGTAGAATGCCTTGAAAAATTTTCAAAAGATGGATGATCAAACAAAGGGGTATCTACCATTATTGGGCTAACTACGGTTACATCTACTCCTGTTCCAGAAAGCTCGTGTTTTAACCCCTCTGAAAAGCCCAGCATGGCAAATTTAGTTGCGCAGTATGAAGCAACGCCCGGAACTCCGAAACTAGCACCAACAGATGCAACATTTACGATGTGCCCTTGACCTTGTTCAACCATATGTGGAAGAAAATTTTTTGTGCAGTATATCATTCCAAAGTAGTTTGTTTCCATCTGTGATTCTATTTCTTCGATGGTAAGCTCTGAAACCTTGCCATAAATAACGAATCCCGCATTGTTTACTAAAATATCAATTCGGCCGAAAGTATCTATTACCGTATCAGTCATCTCCTTAACTTGTGATTTGTTAGAAACATCACACTGACAAACTAGAGTAGAATCTGTATATTGCGAAATTTCTTTCTGTACTTGAAGTAGTTTTTCTCTTCTTCTAGCTACCAAAACCACCTTTGCATTTTTTTTAGCAAATTTGATAGCTGATGCTTTGCCAATTCCGCTGGAGGCACCTGTGATTACAACCACTTTATTCCTGTAATTCATAGTTTAAAATTATTATAGAAAAATAAGTACTTTCTATTCAGTTTTGTGTTCCTCTTCTAAATGACTTGCAAATTTGCTATCACTGAGTAATTTACCGCAGACTGGGCATTCGTTCTGAATAGTTTCTGGTCTTGTATATTTACCTAAAGCAAGCTTGACTAGTAGAATCCAAGTTACTACAATTGGTACATAATATGTTGCAATCCTCCAGCCTATTACAGCGTTCCATTCAAGCCCCGATTCTGGAATTACTAAATTGAAAGGATCTAGATTGTTAATATATGCAACAATTCCAAATTCTGCCAATCCGGAACCGCCTATAGTAATAGGCAAGTTTCCAATTGCGTTTGCACCCATCACAGCCATTATCGAATCGAAAATCTCTATGGTAAATCCAACGCTGTTTGCGATTATCAAAAACGAAAGTCCATAGAATATCCACGCAACTAAAGCTATTAGGAAACCAACAGCAAAAACTTTTTTTGTTTTTGCTGAACCCAAATTTTCTCTGCTTAATGTACACACCTCTTCCAACCATTCATTGGTTTGTTTCAAAGATTTCTCACCACGTTCCTTTCCAAATTTTGTCATTAATACAGCAATACCCTTTGGTACCTGAAACGTGTGTTTTGATGAAACAAAAAACAAAATAACCCAAATCGAAGTTACCACAATACTAGTTGCTAAAACTATGGTAGCAACCACATAAGCACCGCTTAGTAATGCAAAAACCCCAGCAAGAATTGACAGTACACCTCCAGCAAGAACTTCTGTAACAATGTCAACAATTGCCACCCATGATGCCTTTGCTGGCGAGATTCGTTTTTTAGTTAAGTAATAAATTACTGCAAATTCTGCTCCAACAAACATTGGTGTCGTAAATTTAATGAATTCGCTTCCAACCCTCATTGCTGCTAAATTCTTAATGGAATCAAAAGGACCAAGGAATGTTCTTGCTATGTAACTTAGTTTTAATCCCTGTAATCCTAGTTTTGCCATCATTGCTAAAGATGCTCCAATGAATGGTAATGCGCCTATAGCAAGAACATCTTCTAATTTTATATCAAATTGAATAATGATTACAATGATGGGGATCATAGTTGCAGGAATAACTGCAATTCGCCAGTCCATTCGAAGAATTTTTCATGCATTCAAATATAAGCCAATCAAAAAGGATATTCTGACGAACGAGGCTGAAGATTAATGGTTACAAATGTTAAGGTGCGTGCACCGTCATCAACGGCAAATTTGGGTCCAGGTTTTGATGTGTTTGGTTTGGCATTGGACGCCTTCTATGACGAAATAACGCTAAGTAAAACTAGCAAATCTATCAGTACAAACAGACCTTGGCATGGAGTTAGAATACTAACTGCTGATGATGTGCCTAAAGACCCACAACAAAATACTGCTGGATTGGTAATCAAATCAATGAAGCAAAAATTCAAAATAAAATCTGGAATTGAGATTAAAATTAAGAAAGGTGTACCAGCTGGATTTGGAATGGGAAGTAGTGCAGCTTCTGCTGCAGCAGCTGCATTAGCATGCAACAAATTGTTTAATCTAAAACTAGATAACAAAACGCTAATCAAGTGTGCTGGAATAGGAGAAAAAGCAAGTGCGGGAACTATTCATTATGATAATGTTGCAGCGTCATTGTTGGGTGGATTTGTAGTTGTAAAAACAAAACCGTTTGATGTTATTAGGTTAGAACCACCAAAAGATTTGGTCTTATGTGTGGCGATCCCAAAATTAAAGGTACCAAAGAAAAAGACAAAGGTCTCAAGAGCTGTAATTCCAAAGACAGTTAAATTATCAGATTTAACTGCAAATCTTTCGAACGCTGCTAATATTGTTTCTGGATTTTTGCTCAAAGATTCAGATCTTATTGGAAGATCTATTCAGGATGTAATTGTTGAGCCAGCTAGAAAACATTTGATTCCAGGTTTTTCAAAAGTAAAGAATAATGCGCTTAATGCTGGAGCCTTAGGTGTTACTATAAGTGGTGCAGGACCATCTGTAATCGCTTTCTGTAAAAAATCTCAAAATCTAAAGAAGATTGGAAAATCTATGGAAAAAGGATTTAGTTCTGCAAAAGTGGGTTGCGACATAATTATTTGTAAACCTAGTACTGGTCCCAAGATTAGAGTTTGAAATGAAAAAAGCAGTGGTGGTTTTTAGTGGTGGGATTGATTCTATCAGTACATGCACATATTTGAAGCAAAAATATGAATTGTATGGAATTTCTTTTTTGTACGGTCAAAAAGCAAATCAGGAAATAAAAAAGGCAAAGTCATTCGCAAAAATCCTTGGATTAAAAGATCACAAGATTGTAGACATCAATTTCATGAAGAAATTGTATGGAAATACAAACGCGCTTACAAGCTCGAAGAAAAAAATTCCTGGTAAATTTAATTATTCAATTGTTGTGCCTATCAGAAATGGGATTTTCCTATCGATTGCAACAGCATGGGCTTTTTCAATAAATGCTTCTTTAGTTGCATATGGTGCACACACAGGCGACAAAAACTATCCAGATTGTAGACCAGCCTTTTCAAAAAAAATTGAGTCTTCGTTTAATCAGGGAGAAATTGATGGTATTAAATCAGGAGTTCGAAAAAGGATAGAAATTTGGTCACCATACAAGGCAAAACTATCAAAAAAGCAGTTATTAAAAAAAGGCTATGATGTTTTAGGAGATAAAATTTTCAACACTTGGAGTTGCTATAAAAATGGAAAAGTACAGTGTGGTAAATGTGAATCGTGTAATAATCGAAAGGCTGCATTTCTTGAAGCAGGTATTGACGATAAAACGCTATATTCACTGGTTTAATTTTGAGACAAACTTTCTAATTTCTTTTCCTTTCACAATGGCCTTTCCAAGTCGCCTTAGATCTTTTTCATCTATCATTAGCGGTGATCTGCTGAATCGTCCATGCGAATAGGAACAGAACCGTAATAATTTGTCACCGTTATCAAACTCTAGCAGTTGGATTGTAGGTTCATGATATTGAGAAGATATTGAAACTTCATCTATGACCATGCCTTTACCCCATGGCATTTTGAATGGTCTTGGAATTTTTCTCATTTCATATAATGTTACAATGTTTCTGATAAATCTGATCGTATTTGGTGAATTTTTAAAAAAAAGAAGTTTAGAGGGTCTCTGTTGAGGTTCCTCTGTTTGTGGTTATTTTTTGACCTTTCAAAGAAGGTTGTGAAACAACAGGGATATCTTTGGCCTGAATTGTAGCAGTTCCTCTTTGTGTGCTAAGGACTGTATCAGCGCCAGATACTTGTAATCGCTCTTTTTGTAATTTTTGGGCTGCTTGAGTAAATTTCCCAAATTCAGCGTTTACGTTCTGTACTGCTGTTCCTCTTTTTGTGGTTAATTTTACCATGGTATAGTATTTTTTCTATTTATGATATATTGTGGTAAGCTTGAATTATGATATTGCATATACACAGCTTACTTTTCATATACAAAACAACTTGACAATTACATTATTTTTTATTACGTATGCAAATCATATTTTTTGTGGAATACTACAACAGAGTAGCGGAGAATTACTTAGAACTTGCTAGTACCCAAAGACTACATTTGCTATTCAAGCTTATGGAGAGAAGTCGCAAAAGGATAGAGCCAATGGCTAAAGAGCTTGGTGCAACAAAGCAGGAAGTTCATAGGAATTTAGTACGGTTGGAAAATAGTGGTCTAATCTCAAAGGACAAAGAAGGAAGATACACATTGACTACTTTTGGTCGTGCCTCGTGCCTGCAGATATCTACTACGTTATTCTTATCACAGCATTTGGATTATTTTGAAAAACATGATTTTGGCGATATTCCTCACAAGTATATCATGAGAAGTGGCCAGCTGGCATTTGGCACACATATCAAAGGCATTACAAAAACCCTAGAAAAATGGAAAAATATCTACAAAAATGCCGATGAATATATTTATGAAATTTTGTCAGAGATACCAGGTGATCTTTTTGATCCTCTTACAAAAAAAGTAAAAGCCGGTGTCAAATCTAGATATATTGTTTCAGAATTTGCGAGTGTTCCTCAAGGCAGAAAAGCGGAACTAAAGAAATCAGGCTTTAACAAACTAATTGAAAAGGGCCTGATTGAAAGAAAGATGAGAAAATATGTTAAAGTGATCATAGTTTTAAACGAAAAAGAAGCGTGTGTTTGTTTTCCTAATCTTAACGGAGAAGCTGATCTTACTGAAATGTTCTATGGTGATGATTATCAGTTTCATGAATGGTGCATTGATTACTTTAGAGATTGTTGGTCTGACGCTGACCTCTTTATAGAAAGTAAGTTAAAAGAATAGTATGATTATCGGTTTCCTAGAATTGGTTTTTTAAGAACAAATCCTCGAATAAGCAAATACCATCCAATAAACACGCCACCTACAATGCTCCAGTATATCCAATTTAGTAATCCAGTATCAGACATTTTTTCCTCTGATGGGGCACACTTAGACAGCCATGATACCTGTTCACAAAGTAAAAGATTCTTTTCGCCAACCATTTGATCAACTGTCGGTATTATTTGAAATGCAATTAGATTTGCAACTGCAAATACTATCGCAAATTCAATAAGATACCAAGTAAAGCTTGGCCAAGATTCCTTTGGAATATGAGCGTTATCGCGTCCTACCACAAATCGAATCTAACTAATGATTATTTATCTTTTCAGGAATTTTGTGTAAAAAATGTTTTTGAGGGATTTTTAATAATATTTACGATGTTTTCTTTTTCTTCTTTTTTCTCATAAATACCTCTAAATGCAGCAGAAGACACAGACGCGTTATTTTTTACGCCTCTCATCTTCATACAAAGGTGTTCAGCCTCTGTAATTACAGCAACTCCTTTTACTCCTTGAGAATACAACTCGTCTGCTATGTTTTTTGTCATTCTTTCTTGTATTTGTAATCTTCTTGAATATTTTTCAACCAAGCGGACTAGTTTAGAAATTCCAAAAACTCTGCCGTTTGGAGTATAAGCGAGCTGGATCTTCCCAAAAAATGGTAATATGTGATGTTCGCACATGGAGTAAAATTGAATGTCTCTTACTACTACGACCTCTGAGTCTTCTGAAAATTGTACTGATAGTTCAGAATTAGAATCATAACCGCCAAAAATTTCTTTATAGGTATCTGCGACGCGTTCTGGTGTTTTAGTTAACCCTTCTCTAGTAGGATCCTCACCTATTTCGACGATTAATTCCCTAACAAGTTTTTTGATTCTTTCCTCATCCATAAGAATACAAATTCTGAAAACTGGCTCTGTATTTATATCTCATCGCTTAGATGCTTCGTAGACTGAAGGAACAAGCTTACGGAGCAGAAATTATTTTGTGTAATTGTGGTACTACTCTAACTTCCTCATAGTATGGATAGACATTATCATAAAACACCAATAATTGTTCTAAAGTTGGTTCAGAGAGACTGGTTGTTGGTTGGATAATAAACCCAGAAATATCTTCTTTGGAAATAATTTTAAAAATTTGCTCTAAAAGTTCCTTAAATGAGCTTAATTCAGTTTTTGAGCTGACAACTATCTTGATGTAAGTTGTTTTTTTAGCCTCTATTGCTGCCTTGAGGCATTCAAGTGTATTTTTAATTAGATTAGGATAATGTTTTTCGTCAATAAATTCTGAATCTATTGTTTTGAACTCAATTTTAACAAAATCAATAGATGGTAAAACGTATAGAAATTTTTTTGAATCAAAACACGCAGATTCCAAATATGTAGGAAGGCCACGAGCTTTAACATGTTTTGCAAGTTCGTTGACAGCTTCATATTGAATGAGTGGTTCGCCTCCAGTAAAGTTAACCTTGTAAGTGTTATCCTGCAGATTATTGTCTATTAGATCACATGCTTCAGTAATTGAATATTCTTTGCCGGAATCTAATGGAAGCGCATCCAACGTATCACAATAAAAACAAGTGTAAGGACATCCTGCAAACCTCACAAATAGAGTTTTGGTACCATAAAGTATTCCCTCTCCCTCAATAGATGTGAAAATTTCAAAAATTCTAGTTTTCAAACATTTTTTCTAACAATACTGGTTATTTATTTAATCTGAAAATTAAATGAAGTTTGGTTGTTACGCCGTTACTGGTTGTTTAGTATAAAACAGTCCAGCTATGAATAAGATGACGCCTATAATGCCAATTAAACTTCCAATGAATTCAACCGTTTCTTTGACATCTCCAACAAGCGGTGCCCAAAAAACTGCAATAAAAAAGCCCGTAACAATCATTGGAATTCCAATTCCAACGGTGATTTGTTTTGATGCCATGTTGTAAATTGCTCCTAAAATTGTATATGAAGTTTATGATGAAACATAAATTAGTTTTTCAACTTTCAGCAACAGGTCTTTGATTGTTTGGATCTTTTTTCCAATTGTTAAATCAAGGTATTTGGCATCACTAGTTATACCTGGGGCGTTTTCCAAGTCTTTTATGTCCTGTTTAGCCTCCTCAATAAGATTAAAAGCATTTTTGAGGAAACGTTCTGCTGCGCTGTTTTCCTTTAGATCACCAGCAAGACTTTGGGCTTTCTTTTCAAGCGGAACAAGTAACGATTGTAATCTTAAAAGTCCAGCCTGGCTAGTTTCTTTTACCTGTTCAACTTTTTGTTGATGAATAATAATAATTTTGAATTGGTGTTTTATTTGGCTGGTAGTGTTTGCTTGTAAAAGTTGAAGATGAGATTGTTGCAAGTCATTAGCGGTTTTTTCTAAGCCAAATGTCTTAGCTTGAAGTATTAGGCTGTTAATCCTCTCTGCGTGTTTTTGCACAAACTGTTTTGCCTTGTGGATTCTGTTCTGTTCGCTGATTTCATATAACAATTTCTGGATTTGTTTGCCTTCTGATGAAATCTTACTAAGAACTTCTTTGGTTTGTTCTATGCTGCCTTTTGCAATGTTTGCCTTAGCCAAAGCGAGTAATTGATCTATCTGTTCAAAATCTACATCTGTATTTAGTTTGGCTGATATCAACTTTAATTTTTTGATATTGTTTTCATATTTCTTAATTGTTTGGCTGTGAACAGAAGTTACCATCTGTGGTGTTTCCTGCGATTCATTTTCTGAAATTGCTAAACTAGTATGTTTGAAGGCAATCATGGCAGAAATAAAGTGTTGTTTTGCTGACTTGGTATCTCCATTTTCTACAGCTTGGGTTAACAGAACTGTTTCTCTTGAACCCTCATCATAGAAATCATAAACTTTTTGTGAAATATTGCCCAGTTTATCAATATCATTTTTGATATGTTCTTTTGTGTTCTGAGTTATTTTTACGAGTATGTCAAGCTGAGAGTCTGCATATATGATATTAGGAATAGTAACAAAACCCACGCTTACAATCAAAAATAATGAGAAAAAGACAAGTAGTTTGTTCATCATGCATCCTCCAATTTACTTTTTAATTTTACAATATTCTGCAAATCTTTCTTCTCAATTTCTATAATTCCCTGCCTTTCAAGCCGTTTAACAGCCCTCCACATTGTGGTACGTGGTTGAAGGAATTTCTTTCGTAGTTCGCTTTCATAAGCTTGACCACCATTTGCTGAGATGAAATTAATTATCTCCTTATCGTCTTCTCTTAGATCCTGTTTTACTTTGAAAATTGCTTCTGGATCAAGGCTTTGTGGTTTAGGTTGTTCATCTTTCTGAATTGTTACAGATGGTTCAATTCTAGCTGATTTTCTTTTTATAATTACGATAGCAACTACGATCGCAACAGCCGCTATACCGCCAATATACAGAATTAATGAGTTACCAGATGTAATGTCCTCCTGAATTGGTTGTACGGATTGAGCGGAAGCTAATGTGCTAATGTAATAGCTGATGTTTGTTTGGCCTGGAGGGAAAGTTAGATGTGATTGCTGGTTATCTACCTGCATACTAAGCGGGAAATTACCCATTTCGACGATCACCGAATCTTTTGGTGTTAGTAATGAATATTGTACAGGTGCATCTATAGCAAACGTCCATATTTTTCCAGTTTTTGAAACCAAGTCCTGCGTATCATAGTCAATAGAGATATGGGACGCACCAAATGTTTCTATTACAACTGAATTATGATTAATCTCATTTGATAGTAAAAATCCATCCTCATCAGTGATTGTAATATTTTCTATCGTTTCCCCAAAAAGTTCAACCATAATTTCCAGTTTTAGTGGATCCACATCTAATTCATAAAAAACATGAGTTGAGCCATCTGGATAAATGGTGAAATCAAGGGTTCGACTAGAACCAAAGGATTGCTGGATTGGTGCGCTTAATGCTACAAGCACCAGACCTATCACAACTATTGGTATTCTTACCATCGTTGAGAGGATATCCGTATTCCTTACCAAAAGCATTTCCCCCCCCGGAGATTGATGTTTTTGTGCAACTATTTGTTGCAAATTCATAGCCTAATACCTTAAATTCATGGATTCAATGAGATTTTGAAACTTTTGGAATTCTTGGACAAAATCGAGCCCTTTTTCAGTAATTCTGAAAAGTCTGTTTCTATCTAGTCTTTCCGATTGCATCAAGCCTGCATTGATTAGCTTCTCACATTTGTCTAATACCGCATAGTGAGAGAGGTTTGCTTTTCGAGATATTGCAGATACAATAACTCCTCTTTGACCTCCGTCCATGGTTACATCTAGGATATCACCCATGATTCCCATTTCGGATCTGTACTGTTGTTTTGACATGTCATAGTATGGATCTAGGGTGTTTATGAGGAACATTTTGAAACACCATAGCGGAACGCATAGCGGAACACATTTTTCTGTGTCAAAATTTGCCTAAAACTGACATTTTCTCTGCGGGGGCGAAAATCCAAGATTTCTGGTGTTTGCCATAACTTTTATTTCGTTGAATAATTTTATTGAATCAATGGGCTTGTTTGATGTTTTCAAGGATAAAGATGAAGATGAAGATTCTGGCGGAATGGCTGAAGAAACACCTAGTTTTGAATCTGAACCAGAACCAGAAGAAACACCTAGTTTTGAATCTCAACCAGAAGAAACTCCTGCAACAGAACCTGCTGAGGAAACAACCTCATATTCACAACCTGCTGAGGAAACAACATCATATGAACAAACTGGAACTGCAGTACAGAGTCAGCTTGGCATAGAACAATTGATGGATAAGCGATTCAAGTTAGGAGAGGCTATTGACTATGTTGCAACCATGATTAAAGAATTGAGGGATAAACGAACAGGTTTGGTAAAAAGCATTGAAGATGAATCAGTTGATATTAGAAATTTGAAGGAAAAGCTTACGAAGATAAATCAATTCATACAAGACGAAAATGAAGGGTTACAAGAACTTACTAGAAAACGATCTGAGGTGGAAAAAGATGCGGATGATGTCGGCAATATAGTTTACAGCCTAAAAGATAAAATTTCAGAAATTGACAAAATAGTGGCTGACGAGGCTAGTAGAATTAAGAGTTTTAAAGATTCTAGAAATTAGGAAAATACTGGTTCTCGTTTTTCTCCACAATTTGTACAAAATATATCATCTGAGGCAATCATAGATCCACAACTTGTACAAATTGGATCGGTTTTCTCTGGAGTTGAAGTTTTGAACCAATTGCGTAGCATCTAAAATCACTCACATAAAACGTGATTGTGAAGGTTCTGATACCTGATCTGGTATAGAAGGAAATCTGTCTCCAGATTGCTGCTCTGCGACAGCAGAAGCCTCTTGCAAGATTTTTTCTGCATCTGAATTCATAACCGCATCAGCGCCAAATGAGGCATCTGAGCTGTGGAAGGTTTCCGTCATCAAACCTCCTAACATCTCTGCCATGTTGTTAAGCTCTTGATCTGCACCTGGCATAAATTTGGCAAGTGATGATTTCATGTTTTTCATAAGTCCGATGGTTGGCATTACAGTTACTACTGTGTCTCCCAAGTCATGGAATGTTGTTAATCGTAATTCTATTTGTTCTATGGCCATTCGTGCATTTCCAAGTACACGGCGAACCTTACGAACTTCGGCTAGTTCCTTTGATAACGATTTAGCAGTATGAGTATCATGCTGTTGTGTGGCTTCTACGATTCTATGAAAAAGTTTTTCATTTCTGCCATCTAATGATGAAAGCATACCGTCTAATTTTGAAATTTGCATTTGTAATTTTTTAATGGCTGTCTCTATACGTGGCTTTAAAGCGCCTTTTGGTTTAAGCACGCTGTTTAATCTTTCAGATATGCCTGGTGTCTGTGGTTTTGTCCACCTACTTGATAGCGAAGCCATGTAGCATGATTTAGAAATTAATTATTAATTTCCGGTGTGAATAATGGTTAACAGTGCATGAAATTTCGATGACTAGATTTACTAGTAAACATCACGAATGTTGTGAGTAAAAAGCCAATAATTGGTGGTATTATCCTCGCAGCCATCATTGGGGTGGTATTTGTTGGAGCCCAGATAAACCCAGATAATCCCGAAAATGAGAAAAGTCCAAATTCAGAGGTTTGGAGTACTAGGATGGCTGGACCTGAATTTGATAATATCTCGAACCACAGATACTCGCCTATCACCTTAGAAAGATCTGTTCCATACAAATTTGACTTTGTTCCAATGGGAGACTCACCAGAACGTCTAAAAATCTCTGTTGGCGGAAAGGGAACTGGAGTAGAGGTTTTCTCTGAAATGTTGTATTTGGAGGGAACATTGGTAGATACTGGAATTTCAGAATATTACACATGGGACTATGTTGGAAACAAAAACTTCGAGATTTCAGTTAACCAATGTCCGAATCAAAAAACTTGCAATTATGATATCATAGTTGAGCGGTATGGAAATTTGAAAGGCTCAGTAACCGTATCATTATTGCAATAAAATAGAAATAACCTCTTGAATAGTAAAAAGTGAGATAATTGGCAAATAACAAAAAAAAGAAAAGACGCAATATGATTATTATTTTGGCATCAATCTGGTTTGTAGTTACGCTCCCCTTACCTTGGATGGTTACTGGTGATGTAGGTCAAGATCAATTATCCACTATTCTACCAA
>JAANXC010000059.1 GCA_018263495.1 Nitrososphaerota archaeon | reverse complement strand
CATATGCATTCAATGCTTTCTGTAATGCTATTTTGGATAACGAATCGTCTTGAATTTCTACTAATTCTGTTTGGAAAAAACCCAATTCTATATCAAACTCCGCCAGAATTTTTTCCGCTTCTTTGTACTTGTGAGTGTTCGATGAAGCAAAAAGTACATCATACGACTTTGGCATATCTCCCACGACTTTCAATTATCATAACTTTATTTGTAATCTTGGAAAAACGTTCCTTGCCAACCGATGACTTGTATCCAGATAAGAAATTAGACCATGCTTTTTTGAAAACATCTGCATGTGCGCTATTCAGAATCTCTTTGAATAATCTTAGATCAACTGCATGATCATCAGATTTGAGAGTTCTATTTGCAAGGCCAAAGTCAATTATGAAAATATTATTACAAGATTCAATAAAATTTGAGGTTGTCAAATCACCATGCGCAATTCCATTTTTATGCATAATGCCAACTAATTTGCCAATTTTTTTACAAGAATTTACCAATTTGGTTTTTGACAGGTCACCAACCAAAACACCATCAATTTTTTGCATTATAATATCACAGTTTTTTATATCAATGAAATGAATTAACGGTGTACGAATTCCAAATTCTTTTACTTCCGCCATAATCTGAGATTCCCTAATGGTTCTCTGTTTTCTAAGTCGATAGTCAAGAGATGAATTACGATAATCTTTCTTCTTTCTTGATTTTAAAATAGCCTCTTTGCCATTCCAAGTGGTAAGAAAAAGGTCACCTTCAGCTCCCTTTCTAATTAATTTCATTAATATTATATTCAATGATTAACAGATTAAAATCTATCATGGATCCGGATGAAAAGAGAGTTAGACAAGAGGATTGTAATGAGGATACTATGGGGGTTGGAATTTTAACCCTTACAAACAAACGAGTTGCGTTTGATAAAAAACACGCCAGAGTCATGGATTTTTCAGGCTCAATAGGTGACACAATATTAGATGTGCCGCTAGAAAATATTACAAAAGTTTGGAAAGAAGGCTTGTTGATGAAAAAAGTATGTTTTACTGCAAAAACAGATGATGGTGAAAAGACATACAAGTTTGGTGTATTTAGCAACGGAAGCTGGCGGAAAACATTTGAAAAGACCCTGGAAAACTTTTTAGAGAGTAAAAAATAGAATTGTGAATAGGTGAAAAAATGAGTGATGAAGATGATAATGTTTTAGTTGAGACAGAAAATTTTCTATCATGGTATGATGGTGATCAAGTTGGAATTGAATTTTTGGTTGATGGGGTAATAAAAGAAATTAACAAAGAAGATTTTCGTGACTTTTGCAAGTTTATATCGCAAACTCATGATGAATTTATCCGAGCAGAAGATGAAGAGGATTAGAACACTCTAATAAGTAATTTCTACTGTATCAAGTCTCCAAGATTGTTTAACAAAAGTATCTTCCAGTTTAGCTCCTTTTTTCACGGAAGCCTCAAGCAATCCTTGCCAAGCAATTTGAGACCCACAATCACCAGCAAATTTTTGTGGAACCACAAAGAACTTGCATTTTTGCCTTTTGCATATACTTTGCAGCATAGCTGACAATCTTTTGTTTGCTGCAACGCCACCAACTATCATCAGCTCCTTTTTTTTAGTAAAAGCCAAGGCACGCTCTGTAGCTTCACAAATCATTGCAAATGCAGTTTCTTGAAGTGAATAACATGCATCATTCACACCTTGTTTTGCAACATCTTTTGTAGCTGAAAGAAGTCCTGAAAATGATACATCGTTTCCTTGTACAGAATATGGAAGTGGTATATAGTTAGATTTCTTTTCTGCAAGCTCCTCAATTTTTTTCCCGCAGGGAGACGCAAATCCAATAGACCTTCCAAATTGGTCTAGTAGTTGACCTAAAGTAATATCTAATGTCTCACCAAAAACCCTCCATTTTTTATTCAAAAAAGCTAGTAACATAGTATGTCCACCAGATACTAGCAAAACTAGAGGATTTTTTGCGCCTGTCAGCATTTTTCCCAGTTCGATATGACCAAGAGCGTGGTTTACGGGAAAAATTGGGATTTCATAATAAGATGCAAGTGCTCTGGATACTACCGCGCCAACACGCAGACATGGTCCAAGCCCAGGACCAGCAGCATATGAGATTATGTCAAGATCGGTTACAGATACATTTGCTTTCTGTAGCGCTTCAACTAATGCTATGGTGCTATTTTCAACATGATGCCTAGATGCCTCTCTTGGATGAATCCCCTCACCGTCAGGTGGACCATAAATTTTACGAACGTCTGAAAGAATCTTACCACTTTTTCCCTTTCTTTCAAGTACAGCGCATGAAAACGTATGTGCCGTACTTTCAATTCCAATACATTTCATGCTATCTTCTGCTTAAACTTGACACAATTTTAATCACATCACCGTTTTTTAACTGATGATCAGCGCCTATTCTTTGCTTAGTTTTGGCATCTATAGCATGTAGAAATCCTTTTGCGATATCCTGATGTATGGTTTCTGCAAGGTCTTTTGCAGTTGCATTTTCAGGTAAAAGTTTAGCATCAGGAAGTACTTGGCCATCTTTGTTTGATAGTTTTGTCTCATCTTCAACAGGAAATACAACGATTAGTTTCAGAACCCTGAATGCTGCAGAATTTAAGACTGTTTCAATTCCAGTGGAGTTTAATTTTGACAAAAGATTTTCTACGAGATTTAATGCATTCTTTTGCTGTGGAGATATATCTACATTTTTGTTTATTACAAACTTTTCATTTCCTGGAATATAATCAATCAAGTTTGCCTTAGCAGCCTTTTTTAATATTAACTCAGTTTCCGCACTGCAATTTACAATTTCACGGTTTTTGTGTATTTCGTTTGTAATATCCAAATCCTTACACAGATCAGCCTTATTTGCAGCGATTAGCATGGGCTTTGTCTTTTTCCTTAACATTTGTGCAAATTTGGTTATGTCAGAATCGTCCCATCCAGTGGGTTTTTTATTTAGCAGACCTAAACTTTGTAAAACTTCATGAACATCATTATCTTTAACTCCAAGACCACTAAAACGAGTTGTAATTTCGTCTGCTAATTTTGTCGATTTTTTTTCTATGTCTCGAGAGAGTTTTTGCCATTCACGTTCCAGTATTTGTTTAAACCAATAGTCAAACTCTTCCTCAACAAACTTGATGTCTTCTCTAGGATCATGTGTTCCCACGCTTACATGCTGACCCTGTATATCAGTTGACCCCGAGATGTCTACAACATGGATTAACATATCCGCCTGTCTAGCATCATCTAGAAATTGATTACCTAATCCCTTGCCTTCATGTGCTCCGGGAACAAGACCAGCAACATCAATGAGTTTGATGGGTATGAACCTAATTCCAGATATGCATAAAGGATTGTTGTGATTTATTTTAAAATGCTTGCAGGCACATGTGGTGCTAACATATGCAATTCCAACGTTAGGCTGAATGGTTGTAAATGGAAAGTCTCCTATCTGAGCCTTGAAGTCTTCAGTTGCTGCTGAAAAAAATGTTGATTTGCCAACATTGGCTTTGCCAAGAAGGCCAATTTGCATATCATAGAATTGATGTTTATACATATTAGTATTACAGAAATTTTTAACCGAGCACTTTTGAATATACTTGTGTTAGTTTTAACAGGAAATCCTGGTGTGGGAAAACATACAGTATCTAAAAAACTTGCTGAAATTCTAGGCTATGAAATTGTTGATGTTAACAAGGAAGCTGTAAAAGTGGGGACAGCAAAACAAAATGATTCTATTGATGTAGATGTTGAGAAAACGAAAAAAATACTAAAAGAAAAAATTTCAGAGAAATCATTAATTGTTGGACATTTAGCACCGTTTATTGTTTCGAAGGAATTGATTTCAATGGCGATTGTTCTTAGAAAGAACCCTTATGATCTTATTCAGATTTATGAAAAAAGAAACTATACTGATAGTAAAAAAAATGATAATCTTGGAAGTGAAATTTTAGGTGTTATTGCTTATGATTCAATTGAAAAATTTGGTGAAGAAAAAACGTTTCAAATCAATACAACATCTCTTACAGTTGAAGAAATTACGAAAAAAATCGAGGGTGTTATTAATGGAACTTCCAAGGGAGATGCAGTAGATTGGTTAGCAGATATAACTAAAAAAAATGATTTAAGAAAATTTTTTCCAGACTAATTTAATATAGAACAATTTAAAATTGTTATAGAATGTTTGAGATAAAAAAAAGTGATTTAGCAGGTAGAATAGGTATTCTGCATTCCAATCATGGTAAGATTGAAACGCCTGCTTACGTTCCAGTAATTCATCCTGTAAGACAGCTGATTCCCA
>JAANXC010000058.1 GCA_018263495.1 Nitrososphaerota archaeon | reverse complement strand
TCTATTGAGGAAAAAATTGGTTCACATGTCAAATAGAATTAGTGGAACTTATGGTATTACTGAACTTGGAATAACCACTTTAGATAAAATGAAATTATAATTTTATCGTATTTTTTCTACGCCTAAATTTTAATTTAAATACAAATTCCAAATTAATTAAAGATAGTATGTTGATTATACATACTATTGTGATGGAATATGATTATTTCAATACGCATTTACTAATATGAAACAAATCACAGATCGAAAACCCATTGTGGGATTTTCTAGATTTGACTGTTTACAGTTTTCTCATTTTTGTGGAGAACGGGAGGTAAAAGAAAAAGAATGAACATAAAATACATCATGTTGCCTAATCCTAACTACTGTTCTAGTAGGTGGAGTAGGTACAACACAAGCAGAAAATTACACTGTTGAAATGACTCAAAATGGATTCAGCACAAGCACTTTAACAATAAACGCAGGAGATTAAGTTACTTTTGAAAATACACATTTTGTAACAGATAGCAACTTGGAACCTCACGCCATCAGTGATCCATTTGCAGTACCATACACTGTACACAGTTACTACATCCTTGACGATTCCACATTGTCACAAACAATCACATTTGATTCATGTGAATCTTATGTATTCTATGACAGATTCTTTGATGTAGGGCCAATTACTATACAACAGAAGCATAACTGTACACAATACTGATTCTGTAGACCATGTCGTATCTCATACTGGAACAACTGGAACTGTAAAATCTGGTACAAATCTAGTAAATGATCTAAGTTCTGCTCCTTCAGTAATTGCAGATTACACTGTATTGTCATTACAACAGGAATTGGTGCAAAGTGAAAAGTGATTAACTAGTGCTATTGAAAGTATTGCATTACTAAAAATAGAATTAGATAATTTGCAACAAGTAATTGCCAAACAAAAGCAAGACATCAATGTATTATCTGTAGAACTTGAAAGTAGATTGAGTGTTGAGTAGGAAACCAAACTTCACAATACAGTATCTGAATGGAATATTCAAGTAGAATCTTTGAGCAAATAAAATGAGTCTCAAATTGTTGAACGAAACCAGTAGAAACAATCCAGTGATAACTGGTATGCAGTAGCACAAGAACAACTACGTGTAATGATCGACGTATTGGGACTATAACACCTTTTTTTGTTTTTTTATATCTAAAATTTCAATTATTTGAATTAATTTAAAATTAGTTTTTCATGAAAACTTTTTCTAAAATTGATATAATTTCTGATGCAAATGACCTCCAATCTTTAAGTTGAATACGTATCGTAGTTCTTTTAACATTTGATGATTCGGTAATTTTGTTTTTGATAAATTCAATTTGTTTTAATTCCTCAATAAATTCATCCAAAATTTCTGCTTCATCTTCTTTATGTAGACTTTCAAATTGTAAATTTAATTTGCCTGCGGCATCTAACGATATTGGAGATTTTAGGACATCATTAATCAAAAATCGTGGCAATATTTTTGCTATTTTTGATGTACCAAATTCAAAATTATGTTCTGCTAGTTGCTTCAATTCTTCATAATAGTCACTTATGAATTTCTTTTCAGTGTCTGTGAAATCCATTTTTGATAACTGTTTTTTAAAATTCTTTTCATTTTGTTTTGTTCTCTGATGTTGTTTTCTCTCTCTTAATTCTGTAAGATCATAAGGATATGTGTTTGTCACAATAATTTTTTCTCCTTTTTTGGTTAGAAAATCATTCACTTCTAAAGCAAACATGGACATTACATTTTCATCTGTAACCTCGTTTTCCCCATCAATAGAAATTCTTAATGGTTTTGAAATTTTATTTATGGATATAACTAACATGAATTTTCCCATTTCAAAATTGGTTTGAATATTATCAAAACACTCTTTTGATTTTTCTTTTGACCACAAATCATTCTTAAGATCTTTTGTATTCTCAAGAACTTCTTCTAAACTTTTACCTGAAAAACTAAATTTTTGCTCTCTAATTTTCTTTGATTTGTTTCCTTGGTTGATTTTCATTAAAAAATCATCCCATTTCATTGTACGAAGTACGTGTGCATAATCTCGTACTTGTTGAGATACCCTTTTTTTATCATCATTGGAGTCTAATTTGTTTTCTATCACATAGATGATTCCCTCATCATCAACTCCAATGGTATCTGTTCTTAACCTACCATCTAACAATGTCGTTTGTTTTGAAATGGGAATCCACTGAAGATTTCCAGAAATTTTCTCTACTGGGAAAATTTTGGGATTGTTAATTATTAGATTTTCTAACTCGTTTTCTCTATCTTCTTTGAACCCTAATTCGTTTACAGGCTCTACGCAGTTGGAATTTATTTCAATGAATACGGGCATGAATGGACTAAGATATCTGAATAATTAACTATTGTGAAATTTTTCCCCTCTTGAATTGATTATAGTATGGAAAGTATGCAAATAAAATTATATTTTTAATTGTAAAATATTTTCTAATTTTTCTCTAATTGTTTTCTCTCTAGCCTTGACAAATCCTCCAAAATCATCCTTTAACATACACTCAAAAGCTTCAGATGAAATGAGATGTGTTGCTAAACGTTCTTTCATTTTTTCTTTGGTAATTTTTTGATCATTCATTATTTCAGTTATGTATACAGAGGGATCTTTATTGGTAATGTAACGATTTGTTTTTTCAAAAATTAGAGTACGATTCAAAATTGAATCAGTCAAATCTCCAGTATTGAATTTTTTTGATTTGGATTTTGGGAAAATATGATGATCTTCTAATTTACTAAAATCAGGAGGATCATCTCTGACAAAATCTAATGCGCCTTCTTTTGCAATTAAACACATAACTGCCTTGTAGATTGAACTGCTACTTTTGGATTTTGGGAAGTAATCTGGAATAGTTTGTTGTTGTACCGTTTGTTCTCCGCCTTCAAACCAAATATTCATTTCTTTAAGATCTGATTCCATTGCAGTATCTGTAGAACCAGAATATTCATCATCAATTACATTATTCCAATACCAAAAACTAATTTTATCAAGACACTTGGTTCTATCTGTTTTTTCTTCTGAAATTCTCAATAATGCTGCAAGAATTGGAACCATAGTTGTATAGGGAATGAAATCATAATTTGCTGCCCCAAATCCTTTAGATGTAGTCAAAATTAGCCTTGTAATTGCATCTTCCACCCATTTTGACATTTCATGCCAGTCTTTTTCAAATTCATCTTTATCAAATCTTCCTGAAATTGTATATGCTTCATCTAATCTCAATAGATAGCGTCTTCTGGTATACCCTTGTTTGTATAGCGACATAGCTTGAAGAATGTATTGAGGTAATTTTTCATTTTTAAATTTTTCAAACCATGTGAGAATATTTTCATGGTTTTCTAAAGTTTCACTCCAAAGATCTCTTAATATGATATTATGAATTCTAAATCGTGCATTCAATAAATCAAAGACATCTAATCTAGTTCCCTTACTATTGATTCTCTCAAACACTTCAACTACATTATCTAATGACAAATTTTTAGGTAATTTTACAATCGGAATTTCAAAATGTGCCCAAACATAATTGAATATTGATTCTAAAGTACTACGATATTTTTTAGCTGTCTCTTTTTCAAATCCTTCTATTTCCATTAAATATTCATAAAAATCAAATACCCAATCAGTGTATCTTTTATCATTTAATTCAGATAACGGAAATAATTTTTTTCTAAATTGTGTTTTCTGTTCTAATAGTCCTAGTCGTGCTACTTTCTGAATTCGATAACTACTGACAATATCTGTGGACGGTCTACTTGGATCAAGTAGTGCATTGATATCTAGAAAAAATAAGTAAGGATGATTTGTATTAGGTAAACTAAGATTTGGTGCTTTTAATGGATAATATATTGCCGTAGTTCTTTGTTGTCCATCTAAAATCATATCTGGATGATCAGACAATTTTTCAGCACCTGAAACCGTATTTGAATAAAGATCTTTACCCCTTCCATTCCAAACTAAAATTGATCCGATATAGTAACCTCTGAAAATTGATTCCCATAATTCTTCTATTTGACCTCTGTTCCACGTCCATGCTCTTTGGAAATCAGGAATTGCAAATATGCCCTTATCGGCATCTCTGTAGACGTCTGCAATGGATTTTTTGTCAGGTGTAGGAAGTTTTTCAATTTCAAATAAAGTATCTGGTAGATCTACTAATTCTTCAGGTTCATCTGTTTTTTCTTTTTCTTTTTTAAAATTTGGTTCTGTTTGTACTTCTTTTAGTTCTTCAAAAATTAGTTCATAATCTTCTTGAGAAACTGGTTTTGCTGAATTTGCAGGACCCATAGGTGTTCCTCTTAAATAAAGACCAATGTGACCTTTCTTTTTTTCAATAAAATTCAAAGAATGTAATAATTTATGCACACTTGCATATCCTAATTGAATTTCTTCTAGATCTATTTCTGCTACTGTTGATTCTCCTACATTTTCTTCACTGGGCCATTTAGTTTTTGGTTTATGCCAATCATTTTTTACTTCAAAAATTCCATGAAAATGCATAGTCCCGTTAAC
This sequence comes from Nitrososphaerota archaeon, assembly GCA_018263495.1. Lineage (GTDB taxonomy): Archaea > Thermoproteota > Nitrososphaeria > Nitrososphaerales > Nitrosopumilaceae > Nitrosopelagicus. The sequence goes on along the minus strand of JAANXC010000058.1, from coordinate 298 downwards.
ATAAAAGATAATTCTGTCTCCTTTTTGGACTCTCTTTCCTTTTCCTTCTTTACCAACTGCCCAAACTTTTTTTTCTTTTACAGTTGGCCAACTTTCATATTCTGTAGGCCAAATCCAATAACTCAATAAAATACAAAATATGTGATGATAATAAAATGTTCTTAGAAATTTAACCCTAAATAATAGTATATACAGTATACATACTATTTACATGTTTCATAATAATACCAATTGTCTATGTATATCATGAAACAACAAGTAATTCAAAAAAAATCAAACTCAACGGTTTCATTTTTTC
>JAANXC010000057.1 GCA_018263495.1 Nitrososphaerota archaeon | reverse complement strand
GAAAAGATGTCAGCGTATATCCAAATTTTTTCTTATTTAGAAAATTGCCTATAGCATCGAGATTTGATTCCTGTTCCTTACCCACAAATCTTCGGAAAAAACCGCTTATGCGCTTCAAAAAGAATCGACCTATTGTAGCACCAGTTGCTCCAACTAATGCCAACAGAAGGGGATCTAGTGATGCATCTAACGCAAAAAATGATGAAAGAATAATCCAGGTAGGAGGCATTAAAATTGGTGCCGCGTTTACTGCAATCAGTAAAAAGAATATTCCGATGTAAGAATATTCGATAATTGTCTCAATTATATCAGCCATAGATTATAGAAATATTAGATCTCTAAAACTCTTGAGAAAAGATCATGCTTACATTATTTTGAAATAAAATGCAGGAGGTGGGATTTGAACCCACGAACCCCTAAGGGAAAGGATGGCCCATTGCCAAAATCTTGAGTCCTTCTCGGTTGGCCGGGCTTCGATACCCCTGCACTCTAAGCTGCTTTAGATCATTTAAAAAAAGTTATTAATTGAAGAAATAGAGATTTTTGTATGACTACATGCGAAGAAGCAAAACAAATGAGAAGCGGAATAAATGTTCAAGGAAAAATTGTAGATAAAGGTGAAGTCAGAACTGTAAATACAAAATTTGGTGAAACCAAAGTTTGTGATGCATATTTGGAAGATGATTCTGGTAGAATCAAACTTACACTTTGGGCTGAGGACACAGAGAAAGTGAACAATGGTGACGCGGTTTCTCTTGAAGGTGGATATACAACAACTTTTAGAAATGAAATCCAGTTGAACAAAGGTAGAAAGGATGGAAAACTAGAAGTAATTTCTGGTTAGTACTAAAAACACAATAATTATTTTCTAATTTTTTATCTTTTATTCATAAATTGGATTTTGAGAAATATTGTTGATGATATTCCTCTGCCCTATAGAATTTTTCCGCAGGTTTGATCTCTGTGACTATTTCAGCATTGAATTTTTCTCTTGCAATAGGATTTAATTTTATTTTCATTTCAAGAGCAGTCTTTTTTTGCTCTTCGTTGTGAAAAAAAACCACGGATCTATATTGGGTTCCTATGTCAGGTCCTTGTCTGTTTGGAGTGGTTGGGTTGTGATTATTCCAAAAAATTTTCAGCAAATCTTCATAAGGAATTTCTTCCGGATCGTAATCAACCTCAACTGATTCTGCATGTCCTGTCGTATCTGTGCAGACATCCTCATATGTGGGGTTATCCTTCATTCCACCGGAATAACCAACCTGCGTTGACTTTACTCCCTTTGTTTTTCTAAATATCTCCTCAACATGCCAAAAGCATCCTGCACCAAATGTGGCTTTCATATTATTTTAATAACGAATTATCTGATTTATAATCTACATGGAAAAGGCTGACATTGAATCAATACCAATTCAAAAGACATTTGATCTAAAAGATGAAAAAGATGCTTATGATGCAGCTGAAGAAATGGTCAAAATTGGATTTTACAAAGAAAAAAAAGGATTCAAAGTATTGATGCCAAAAGCATCGAAAAATACTGCGAAGCGAATCGGATACATAGTTACCACAACCGTTACTTCTAGTTTGAGGAAAGAAAATCAGGAGAGGGATGTTAGATATTGGACATATCATCATGACAAGGAACATTATGGTATTGTGTTAGTTAGTTCTAAGGTTGTAGAAGAATTAGATTTTTGAATGATTTAGATATTCAGAAAGCTTAAGCTTGTTTGCAAGTATTGCAGCTATTATAATTCCAAACAAAATACCACCGATTACATCCATTGGATAGTGTTGTAGTAGATAGATTCTGCTTAATGCCATGGATGCAGGAAAAATCCACAAAAGAACCCAACCACGTGGAAACCTATCTGAAAGTGCATAACCCAAAACAAATGCAAGTGCAGACGCACGTGCCACATGCCCTGATGGAAACGAACCTTGACCACCTAAAACTGTAGTATCACTTTCTACATCCATAGGCAATTCACTGCCAAGATATTCAAGATCTGGTCTTGGACGCTCAACCACATAATCCTTCAAATATCCTGCCAGTACTGTTGCAATCAGAATAGCCAATAACAATATGAGACCCATACGCCTAGTTTTTCGCCATATAAACATCACAAAACAAAAGATCATGATTGGAATTATTCCACCAATTTCTGTCAAAACCCACATCGAAAGATCCAGTGGTGCATCACCTGCCGCAGATTGAAAATGTAGTATGGATGACCTATCGAATTGTTCGGTAACTTCTGCATATACTAATCCAGATATAATCAAGAATGCTATTACCAACAGGAAAAACCCACGTGAACGTATTTCAAAGATAAATTTCTGCATTAATCACTCAGCCATACGATCATTTTTAATTTTGCTGATTATAGGAAAGACTAAAAGATTTTAACAGGAATCAAAAGAGAAAATATGTGAAATTCCTAACTATTGATGATTTTGACTTTAAAGGTAAAACTGTTTTTTTACGCGTAGATATGAATTGTCCTATAGATCCTGACACATTAGAAATTTCTGGTGCAAAAAGAATTGAAGAGATTGTTGAAACAATTAATTCGTTAAATAGTGCAAAAATTGTAATTGCATCACATCAAGGAAGAGTTGGTAATAAAGATTATACTAGTATGGAAAAACACGCGAAAGTACTTGAAAAGCTGTTGAATAGAAAGGTAACATATGTCAATGATGTTATGGGCTCTGCAGCACAAAATGAAATAAAAAAACTAAATGATGGTGAAATTCTGTTACTGGATAATCTAAGATTATGTGCTGAAGAAAATTATGAGTTTTCTGGATCCAATGCTGCAAAAACCATAATGGTTAGACGATTATCAAAATTGTTAGACCTTTGCGTATTGGACTCGTTTCCAAGTGCACATAGATCTCATCCGTCAATTGTAGGTTTTCCATATGTACTTCCAGCATGTGCAGGACGCCTTGTTGAAAAAGAAGTTAAAAAACTGGATGAAATTATGAGTGTAGCCAAAGCACCTCATGTACTAGTTTTAGGAGGTAAAAAGGTTGAAGACAGACTTGAAGCAATTAGATTGCTAATAGAAAATGGTAGAGCTGATCATGTTTTGCTTACTGGCTTGATTGGTAATGTATTCTTAAGAGCCCAAGGTAGAATAAGATCCACTATTGGAATTAAGAGAGAAGATGAAATTGTTGCTAAAGCACACACATTGATAGGAGAATTTCCAGATGTTTTCTCAACACCAGTAGATGTAGCAATAGAACAGAATGGAAAAAGGGTAGAACTGGATATTAGAGAATTAAACAAGGATGATGAAATTTATGACCTAGGTCCAAAAACCATAGAGCATTATGGCAAGATTATATCTGGAGCAGGAACAGTGTTTATCAGTGGTCCTGCCGGATTTTTTGAAAAAGAAGATTTTGGTTATGGAACAAAGGCACTTCTAGAAGCAGTAGCAGCTTCTATGGCAACAACAATAGTTAGTGGAGGTCATCTTTCATCTGCTTTAAAAAAATTCGGTCTGGTAGAAAAAATAACACATATCAGTACAGCTGGTGGCGCATTGGTACGTTATCTAACTGCCACTAAATTACCAATGATTAAAGCTCTTGAGGAGTCGGCGGAAAAATACAAAGCTAAAAAGTAGAACCACAACTAGTATTTTGACAGATTCTATTCTCAGACGATACAAGATAACTTTCTTTTTTACATGAATTACACTGAATTTTCTCAATTGGTTCAAATAGTTTGAACCATTGTGTAGTAAAATTCTGTGCAATGTTACGCAAAATCTCNGTATCGCACAATTCCTTAAAGTGTACCTCCATAGCGTCTATTGTTAAAGACTGGTCAATCAATTCATGCTGTTTTAAAATTTCAAAAATTTGATCGTTGTTGAATCTTAGGTCAGCATCATTAAAATTTTCAAAAATTACTCTCCTAATACTGGTCGTTATTGGAATGTTAACCATACTAGTAAAGAGATGCAGCTTCTTCTTTTAAGTTTCCTGCAGACTTTACATCATTCATTTTTTCAACAAAATAAGAATAAATTCCATACTTCAATGCCTTTAATGAAAGCAATGCACATTTTATTCGTACTGGGCTTGTTTTGATTAGGTGTTCCAGACCAAGTTCTGCTAGCAATTCGTCTTTTTGAAAATTTTTTACTTCATCTAGATTTTTGTTTTGTATCATTTCAGTTAAAACGGAAGTGCATGCCATGCATATGGCGCATCCCTTACCATCAAATTTTACTTCAGTAATTTTAGTCCCATCTGTGTTAACATACAAATCAATACTATCACCACAGAGAGGATTACTGTCATGTCTGTGTATCTGAGGATCTTCTATTTTACCAAAATTTGAAGGGTTTCTAGAATATTCAATTATCATTTCTGTATAGATAGGATCCCCACTCATAATTTGAACACCTTGGCAACCTCTTCAAGTGAATTAATGAGAGCATCTACCTCTTGCTTTGTAGTGTAAATGTAAAAGCTAGCACGGTTAGTTGCGGCAACTTCAAGTTTCTCCATCAATACTTGAGCACAGTGATGTCCTGATCTTATTGCAATACCATTTTTGTCAACTATGGTTGCAACGTCATGAGGATGTACATCTTTAAAATTGAATGAGATGACACCACCTTGTTTTTCAGGATCCTTAGGACCGTAAATGACCAGGCCTCTAACTTTGGACATTTTTTCTAATGCATATTCTGTTAACTCAATTTCATGATTTCGAACATTATCCATTCCAATTTTTGTAAGATAATCAATTGCAGCTGAAAAACAAATAACATCAGCCACATTAGGTGTTCCAGCCTCAAACTTGTATGGAAGATCATTGTAAGTGGTTTCATATTTGTGAACTTCCCTTATCATATCTCCACCGCCTTGGAAAGGTCTCATCTTTTCTAGTAATTCCTTTCTTGCCCATAGGACACCAACTCCTGTTGGACCTAACATTTTGTGAGCCGAAAAGGCATAGAAATCACATCCTAGATTATCAATGTCTACTTTCATGTGTGGAACTGCCTGTGCACCATCAATCAGAATTTTAGCGCCAGCGTTTTTGCATTTAGTTATAACTTCTTTAACATCAGTTATTGTTCCAAGAACATTTGAAACGTGGCTAATAGCAACTAGTTTTACCTTACCCGTTGCAAGATGCTCATCAAGTTGTTCTAACATTAATTCGCCATTTTCATCTATGTCAATATACTTGAGTTCCGCACCAGTTTCCTGTGTAAGTATCTGCCATGGAACTATGTTTGAATGGTGCTCGTACTCTGTTGTAACAACAATGTCATCTTTTTGCACATTATCTCTGCCCCACGCATAAGCAACTAAATTGATAGCTTCTGTTGTTCCTTTTACAAAAATTATCTCCTTGCTATTTGTAACATTTAGGAATTTTGCAACTTTGTCCCTTGTTACCTCAAATGCTTCCGTAGATTCTTCCGCCAAAGCATGTACTGCTCTATGGATATTGGAATTATGATTCTTGTAGTAGTCAGTAATTGCGTCTATAACCTGAATTGGTTTTTGAGTAGTTGCTGCATTATCCAAATATACTAAGGCCTTATCGTCTCTAACTCTCCTTTCCAATACGGGAAAATCACTTCTGCATTGTGTGTCAAGAGATGATGCGGTACTTTGCAATTATCAAACACCCCTACCTATACTTGTAATGTTGCTCAACCTCTTCGTTTTCATTATAACGTGTCTCTTCTACTTCAACAATTGATTTAAGGTGTTCATCCATGTTAATTGTTAATTCTTTATTCGCCCATTTTGATTCAATAATATTTGATATCCATGCTCTTACTTGATGAGACATGGTTCTGGAAAGTGGCTCTAAGAATCCTTCAACAATTATCCGTTCTGCTTCAGAATAACTTAGACAACGCGTACCAAGATAGAAAATTTGCTCATCATCCATTTGAGCAACTGATGCAGAATGAGTTGCTTTCACATCGTTTGTAAGAATTTCAAGTCCAGGTATTGAATCAGATTTTGCGCCCTTACTTAATAGGATGGAACGTCCAGACAAAAACGAAGTCGAGTGTGCAGCCTGCTCATTAATTCTAATCATACCTTTGAATAATGATTTTGATGTGTCCTTTAGAATTGATTTTTCAACAACTTTTCCGTCCGTCGATTGAGCATTATGATTAACAATGGTATTTAGATCAAATGACTGATCATTGTTTCCAAAAACCACTTGAGCATCATTTACAGCAGCGCCTGTACCATTAAGATCATAATCAAGTCTATATCGTGACAACATGGAGCCAAACAAACCAAGATACCAATTTATCTTAGCATCTTGAGCAAGATGAGTTCTTCTGGTAGAAAAGTTAACTGTGCTTTGATCCATGATTTGTAATGTTGTGAAATCTAATTTGCTATTTTCACCAACACGTGTGTCTAGCAATTCAAGATATGCTTGTTGCTTTGATGCCTTTGGAGCATAAAGTTCCTGTACAACTGAAACTTGTGTGTTTTTTTCAGCAATGATCATGTTGCGAGATATTGTAGATATTCCGTCTAAGGATAAACAAGATACCAGATGAATTGGTTTATCAACAGTAAGATTTTGTGGGATGTAAACAAAAATTCCTGAATTAAATGCAGCATTATTCAGCGCTGTGTATTTGTCTTCCTTAGAGTTTGAGTCCTCTAACGTCTTTTGAATTAATTCAGAATGATTTTGCAATGCATCATCCAATGAAGAAATGACAAGCCCTTTTGACTTTAGTTCGTCATTAACATTTATTGAATAGATGTTAGAGCCAATCTGAACAATGCTAATTTCGTTTTTAATTTCATCTAATCTTTTAGTTAAAAAATCTGGTATAGAAGAATCAGAGCTTGTAGATAATGAAACCTGTTCTGGATTCATTCTTCTAGCGTCAGTATACTTGTTGTATAATGGTGAAACTTCTGCTGGCAAATCATGATAAATAGAAAGAGAGTTTTTCCTGTATTCCTTCAGCCAATCTGGCTCATTTCTTTTAGAAGAAATCTCTTCGACTAGTGAGGAATCTATTGATGATAAAGTAAGTTGTGACATTGTTAATCGTTAAGATTGTTTTTAGACTAGCCGACTGAGTTGTCCATTTCTAATTTAATGAGCCTATTCAGTTCTACCGCATATTCCATTGGAAGCTCTTTTGTAAATGGTTCCATGAATCCGTTTACAATTAGCGATAATGCCTCCTCCTCTGTGAAACCACGACTCATTAAATAGAAAATTTGTTCGTCTCCAATCTTTCCTACAGTTGCTTCGTGAGTTACTGTGGCATCCTCCTGATTAATTTCCATGTATGGGTATGTATCTGTCTTTGATGTGTCGTCCAATAGCAATGCATCACATCTAACAGTAGCTTTGACATTGGTTGCACCCTTTCTTACTCGTAATAGTCCTCTGTATGTAGAGCGTCCATTTGCACGGCTTACAGATTTTGATGTTATTTTTGAGGTAGTGTCAGGAGCTAGATGAACCATCTTTGCACCAGTATCTTGGTGTTGATTCTTTCCAGCAAATGCAATTGATAGAGTTTCACCATATGCTTTTCTGCCCATCAAGTAGATACCTGGATATTTCATGGTAAGTTTGCTACCAATGTTTCCATCAATCCATTCAACAGTAGCGCCTTCATATGCATATGCACGCTTTGTTACCAGATTGTAAACATCGTTACTCCAATTTTGTATTGTTGTATAACGTAACTTTGCATCCTTGTGTGCAACCAGCTCAACCACAGCAGAATGCAGTGATTCTGAAGAATAAACTGGTGCAGTACATCCTTCGATATAATGAACTTCCGAACCCTCATCAGCAATAATTAATGTTCGTTCAAATTGTCCGATATTTTCTGCGTTAATTCTAAAGTATGCTTGTAATGGCATGTCAACCTTGACGCCAGGAGGAACGTAGATGAATGAGCCACCACTCCATACAGCGCTGTTTAAGGCTGAAAATTTGTTATCTTCTGGCGGAATTATTTTTCCAAAGTACTTTTTGAAAATTTCAGGCTGTTCTTTGAGTGCAGAATCCGTATCTAAGAATAAAACACCCTGATCTGCCAAGTCTTTTCTTAAATTATGATATACAACTTCTGATTCATATTGTGCGCCAACTCCTGCAAGAAACTTTTTCTCTGCTTCTGGAATTCCTAATTTATCAAATGTATTTTTAACATCATCTGGAACATCGTCCCAATTTTTCTCAGTTTTTTCTGATGCCTTTGCATAATAATAGATATTTTGAAAATCAATCTTGTTCAGATCACCACCCCATTGTGGCATTGGTTTTTTCATGAAAACGTCATATGCTCTAAGTCTAAAATCAAGCATCCATTCTGGCTCTTCTTTCAGTTGACTGATTTCTCTGACAGTATCCTTTGTTAGACCCTTCTTGCTGAGATGAACATACATTTCAGTAGAGTCTTTAAAGTCATACTTGGAATAATCCATGTCAAGATTTTCAGTTGCCATAACAACGTTGTAAGAAATATCTTATAAAAAGCCGTGGAAATTTAGGGAATCCTAAATAGCTTTAGCTAATGAAAACGCCTTTACTAATGCGTCAAACGAACCAGAAACTGTATGAACATCTGCAATGGCATTTTTTACATCGAGTTTTTTCAACTCATCAGCAGTGAATGGTCCAATTGAGATCACCGTAATTTTTTCTAATATGCCAACAAGTTTGGTTTGTTCATGATCCCTTTGCATAATCTCAAAGAAAGCTCTTACAGATGATGCACTAGTAAATATGATTCCATCAATCTTACTCTGTGAAAATAACTCTCTAAACTCATTCCATTGTGATGTGTCACGAAAAGCGCAGACATCATATAGATACAATTCAACTACATGTAATCCAATTTTTTCTAAAAGTTCCTTCAGAAAAGGTGTTGATGCACCGCTGCGTGGAACAATTACCTTCTTCCCAACTGCGTTTAATTTTGTAAAGACTTCTCCTATGCCAACTGAAGAGTATCGTACTGGCATATGTGCAACCTTCACATTTTCTTTCTCTAAAACATCCCTGGTTTTGGGACCAACTGCAAGAACAATTGTATTTGCAACTGCCAATCGTAATTCCTCAAATTTCCCAGCTTTCTTTGCAGTTTCAAAGAGAAGAGTTACCGCTTTTGAACTCATAAACACTGAATAATCTGGATCTTCCTTTGCGAGTGCTGATAGAAACTCGTCTACTATTTTTTCTCCCTTGCTTATCAGCTCAATTGTTGGAAGTGGAATTGCGTTTCCCTTTTCCTTAGTAATCAAATCGATAAATTCCTGTGAATCGTCCTCCGACCGTGTAATTGCTATGGTTTTTCCTTCAATCATTTTTTTCTCCACCCAATAGTTTTTGANAGACTAACCACCTTCCCTATTATAATTATTGAGGGTGGCTCTATCTTAGACCGCTTTACTTTTTGTGCAATATTTGAAACTGTGCCAATAATCATTTTCTGCTTTGATGTTGTACCATCTTGAATTACGGCAACTGGAGTTTTCTTGTCCACTCCACCACTTGACAATTGTTTGCAAATTATGCCAATGCGAGAAAGACCCATCATGATAACTATCGTATCGGTAGATTTTGCAAGTTTTTTCCATCTTACTGCTTCCTTACTCTTTTCAAAGTCTTCATGTCCAGTTACAAATACTACAGATGAAGCAAATTTTCTATGTGTTAATGGAATTCCAGCATAAGTTGCAGAACCAATTCCTGATGTAATACCTGGAATAATTTCAAATCGTATCTTATGTTTTTTCAAATATTCTGCCTCTTCACCTCCACGACCAAACATTATCGGGTCTCCACCTTTGAGTCTAACAATACAACGTTTTGTTTTTGCATACTTTACCATCAGATCATTTGTGCTATCCTGATGTTTGTAATCATCACCAACTGCTCTTCCAACATAAATTGCCTTTGCCTTTTTTGGAATCATTGAAAGAATTTTCTTGCTAACTAACCTGTCATAAAGAACTACATCTGCTTTTTTGATTAATTCTACTGCACGCAATGTGATAAGACTTGGATCTCCTGGACCCGCTCCGACAAGAAATACCTTCCCAGTCATTTTTTATTCCACTCGTCCAAGCTTTCTCTCCAATTAGAAGCAATCTCTGCGATTCCAGTTTTTTGGAGTTCCTCTCCAATGTCCTTTCCCAAATCCTTAGGTTTGCTAATATCTCCAGTCCTTTCTAATGTGATTGCCTTTTTTCCGTCAACTGAGTATGCCGAAACTGTAAGCTTTAGCATGTTTGAATCTGAAGTTGCTAAAGCACCTACTGGAAACCTACATCCCGATTCAACATATTCTGATAATGCTCTCTCAGCTTCAATCTCAGTTCTAGATTTTGAGTCTTCAATCTTTTTCAGCATTGATATTGTTTTCTCATCGTCTGCTCTGCAAACAATTGCTAGTGCACCTTGGCCAGGTGATGGAGGAAAATCTTTGGTTGGCAACACTGAGTGTTTAACATCCAAGCCTAACCTAGAGATTCCCGCTTCCGCCAATATGACCGCGTCAAATTTTCCGTCAGTAACCTTGTTGACTCGTGTCTCAATATTTCCTCTAACTGGCTTTACCACAACATCTTGTCTTATCCTTGAAACCTGAACTGCTCTTCTTAGACTACTTGTACCAATTACCGCACCCGATTGAATTGTCTTAAGGTTAGAACCATCCTTTGTGATGATAACGTCATTAGATGATTCCCGTGTTGGTATACAGGCAATTGTCAGTGATTCTGCGATGTCTGATGGAACATCTTTTAGGCTGTGAACTGCAAAGTCTATCTCCTTTTCTGCTACAGCCTTGTCAATTTCCTTTTCAAATATTCCTTTCTGGTCTATTGTAAAGAGAGCCCTAGAGTCGGTATCCCCCTTGGTTGTGATAGTTTTGATTTCGAATTCAGAACCTTCGTTTTCCTTTTTTAATTCTGATATAACCCAGTTTGTCTGCGCCAATGAGAGCTTACTGCCGCGTGTACCTACCAAAAATGTCAATGCTTCACCGCCTTTAGTGACAGTCCATACGCACCCAATGTCTTTGTAATGTCAGCATCAGTGTGTGCGTCAGACAAAAAGACACTTTCAAATTGTGATGGTGCTATGAACACGCCGTTCTTGAGCAGGCTTGAAAATAACTTGTTGAATTTTTTACCGTCTGCCTTTTTTGAAGTCTTGTAATCAGTTACCGGCTTGCTTGAAAAGAAGACTTGGAACATTGATGCTATTGAGTTAATCTGATGTGGAATTTTGTGGTCAGTCGCTAGATCATCAATCTCACCAGCCAAAAGCTCACAGTTTCTCTCAAGTTTTGCATAAAGTTTGTTCTTGATTTTGTTAATTGTCTTGATGGAGTTTATTGCTGCCGTAACAGATATTGGGTTTCCAGCAAACGTGCTTGCCTGGTAGACGTTTCCTCCAGGTGCAAGTTTGTTCATTATCTCCTTTTTTCCACCCACTGCAGCTATTGTGAAGCCATTTCCAAGAGCCTTGGCAAGGGTAGTAATGTCAGGTTTTATTTTGAAAGTCTGCTGTGCGCCACCCTCTGATATCCGAAATCCTGTAACAACCTCATCGAAGATGAGTGGAACATCATGTTGTCTAGTAATTTTTCTCACGTCGGAAAGAAAATTCTTTTCGGGCAGAATGAGACCCATGTTTGCAAGAACTGGCTCCATGATCAAGCCGGCAACGTCCTTGTTCTTTGAAAGAACTCGGTCAAGAGTTTGTGAATCATTGTATGGAACTACTAGTGTATTTTTTGAAGCCTCCTTTAATCCACCCTCTGAAACTGAGATCCCAATGTGGGCAGAACCGGAGCCAGCTTTAACTAAAACTGAACTGTATGCCCCGTGGTAACAGCCTTCAAATTTGATAATTTTTTTCTTTTTTGTAAATCCTCTTGCCAATCTGATTGCGGTCATAGTTGCCTCCGCACCTGTGTTTACAAGACGTACCTTGCCCATGGAAGGAAAGTTTTTGATGATTAATTTTGAAAGCTCAACCTCAAGTGCAGTTGGAATTGTATACAGTGTTCCTTTTTTCAGCTG
>JAANXC010000056.1 GCA_018263495.1 Nitrososphaerota archaeon | reverse complement strand
TATAGTTCTTCTAGTGCAACACCAATACTATCAACTACTTTATTTCTTTTAAATTCAATATTTTCACGTTCACACATTCGTCTATACATGTTAACTGCAGTAAATCTAGGATGCATTGCTTCAAATTCTGTTTCAGGCATATCAATGAAACCACCCAATTCAACAAGTTTTTGAGATGTTTCTAATGCATCATCAATAGAAATATCTAAAGATTTGGAAATTTCGTTAGCAGACATCTGTCCCTTCAGTGTAATTAGTAAAAATACTTCAGCCTGATTTTTGGTGAGCCTAACCTCAGATATTAGATCATTTTTAATTTTCTCATAATTCATCCAAGATTCTAAGAATTTATTCTAATTAAAGTAGCACTCTAATAATTCCAAATATACTTTATATTTGGCAGATGTGATTCTCATTCATTGTCTAAATTTAGTAGCACATCTTCATATACAGATCAAAAATCATTAAACTTTGTAATCCCAATAATTATACTAATTTTTATTGGGATTATTTACATAATGTCACAAAGAGCAGATGGAAATTTTGTGAGTTTTATTTTGATTGGTATTGCGGCAGTTACAACAATTTATTGGGTCAGTGTTTTTAAAAAAATGCTAAAAAATATCAAGCCAAAATATACTGCAAGAGAAGCAGAAGCTAAGAATTGGGTTTATGATCTTATTAAGGGTGAAAACCAATTTGTTTTTGTAGCTGAAGTTCCTGGTCCTGACGATAAAATTATGGTAAGACTAATTGATGGAATGTTATACATTAGAGGTTCCGGTGGCTTTTCAAAAGAAGTTCAAATTGAAGGTTCAAATCAAATGAAGATAGCTGACTTCAAATACAGAAATGGTGTTCTGACACTTCGAATAAGTTAAAGACTTTTTGCAATTTCAAGTTTCTGTGGCAGATATTTGTCTGTAATATTCGTTAGGCCATACTTTGAGAATGCTTCAAGTTCTGCCTTTCTTTTAATTTTTAAGAATACTTCAAGTTCTTTCTTCCAAATACCTTCTTGATATCTAGGATCTTTCAGTAGATCATGACATCTCTTTATGTCAGATTCTGTCATTGGTATGGTAGGAAGTTTATATTTTTCAATATCAGTGGCCCACACACCTACCCATTTTGCATCTGGAACAGTCAGTTCCCTTAAATGCGCCGCATTGGCAGAACCCGATTTTATTACCATTGCGATATGTTCCCCATACACATCACCATCAGTTAAAATAACAACAGGAAGACTCAACTCGTCATGAAGTCTTTTTAAAAGTGTCCTAGTTGAACGCGGAGCCTGACCTCCAGTGTCAACTATAATTGCTTTAAATTTTTTATCAACTTGCTCTTCAACAAATCTAGTAAACAAACCACCTTTCTCAATTGCAATTACAACTTCTGCACTTGTTTCTGTAAATTCTGAAGAGGTAAGACTTGGTCCTATGGCATAGCCATCCGGATGATCAGACAAATTTGTTTTTTTCCCTTCATAACCAGGAACAGTATACTCTATTGTTAAATCCCCAAATACACTACTACGTTCCTCTGGAAATACATGAAAAGATTCTCTTGGTGATGCAAGTACTGCCTCTAGGTCAACGATTATGTTATCAGATTCAGACTGATCTTCAAAGTCAACTTCAAAAGCCTGAGATGAGTAATATACATCTCGAAGAGTTGAAGATTTTTTTTGCCCTGTTAACCTGTTAGCAAAAAATGCCAGCCACATTAATTGAGTGAATGCACGAAGTTGTGATGTATTTCTAGAACTTCTAACTGCCGTGTTTGCTCCAAGTATGTACTGCCGTATTTTTTTGTCGTATACAATATTGCTTACTGAACGGCTAGGAATTGAAAATTTTGGGAAATTTCCTTTATCAAGATCATCATAAATCTGTGCTCCGTGTTTTTTCAAAAGATCAGCAAGGGTATGTTGCTTGTCCTCTGAATCTTTTTTCCTAGGTTTCTTTTTCAACTATGGGTTCCTCCGTAATCATTTTCTTATAATTTGGTTCTTTCTTTTTACCAGCAAGTTCTGTACAAAATTGTGCTATCAATGGAATGTATTTTGAATAAAGATTTTTTCTTTTTATGGCAGCTTCAGCCTGACCTCTTTTAGACATGAATGAAGATAATTTTCTAGAAAGAGAAAGTAGTGCCAACTTTAATTCACGTTCAATCTCAGGTCTATCTGCTACATTTTCTTTTCCTACCGTTTTGTATGGGACTCTTGTAGAACAGATATGTGATACTATTACTAACGGTGGATCGCCTTTTACCTTATAGCGTGACCAGTCAGTGTCATTTACAACCTTTAGAACCACATCACTTCCCTCATCATAAAGAAGTGGAATTCTGTTAGCAAATCGATAAACTTTCATTCCACGGCTAGAAATTTTTCCCCCATACGCAATTCCCATCTCTATAACAAATGGGAATCCCGAATAAGCGGAAGCCCCACGTTGTACAACCTCAAGAAAATCTGGTTCGAAAAATCTTTCCATGCCTTTTTTCAGTGGAGATTCACCTAGTGGAGCCAAACAACTTGGATCAGGCGCCATAAAGTCGTCAAATGATTGTAATCCATCAGTAAGTTTTACAAGCTCTTGGTTTGTCATAGTACCAATTCTGTGTTCAGGCTTAAACTTTGCATATTCTGCAAACTTTAAAGCTGTAGTTGGTCCTACCCTCTGGAAACGTTTAGTCAAAAATGAGGTTAATGTTTCTCCCTGCACCGTGTTTGCGAGTTGTTTATAGTAAAAACTTTCTGGATCCATATCAACAGAAATAGACTGTGATTCACCAAAATCCCAGTAGGTTAATTTCTTGTTTCCTATATCAATTTCTTCAATGGTAGTCTTGCTTAACTTTTCAAAATCCATTTTTAAAAATGACACCAAAGCCATGACTATACGAACAGATCGTGTCAAAGTTTTCCATTTTTTTTGTGTCTTATCCATTATTTCCGAGTGACTAAGATTTTTGTTGGCTAATCCTAGCTCTTTCCTAACTTTTGAGATCATATTATCATCAACCGCCGGGATTTGATAATGAGTGTCTAACAGCATTCGTCTAATTGTTTCAACGTCAATTCCATGTGGATGTGGTCTGATGACTGTTGGTGACGGTGGCATTGTTCTGATAACTTTGGTATACCTATACTTCTCACCTTTTGGATCATCAAAAGTAATTGTTGCGTATGGTGTTATCAGCGAGGTTTGATATACATAATCACGTATTTTTGAACCTGCTTTTGCATAATCACCCTCTAAACATATGCTAACCGATAATCCAGTTTTTGAAACTTCTTTTGTTTCATGTCTTAGTATCACGGGTTTATTCTTCTGTATATCCAAAAGCATTTCATATTCATCCTGAGTTTTTCCATCAGTACTACTTTTCACGTTAACAGGCTTGTTTGTTGTAATTTGACCGTAAAGAATTGCCATTGTAGCACCTAATCCAAACATTCCCCTTGCCTGCTTTAGACCAAATTTTGAGCCATACAGGACTGTACCAAATGCAAGAGGAACATGGTTTGATTCAATGCCAGGACCGTTGTCTCTAACAGTTAAGATATACTGTTTTGGATCTGGCTTTTCTGCATCAACTGCCTTTATTGACATGTGAACATCAGCCAAAATTCCTTTTTGATCACACGCGTCAAGAGAATTCTCGACGAATTCACGAACTGCAGTATAAAGTGATCTTGTTGGATTACTAAAGCCTGCAAGGTCTCTGTTACGATAAAAAAATTCACTTGGAGAAATCTGACTAAAAGTTTCTTTAGAAGACATCTTGATTTTCCCATAATTGCAATCTGGCGAATTTTTCCTGCCGTCTACCAGCTTCAATTTTCTTGTAAACATATCCATGCATGCTACCGCTTAACAATGATTCAATAGCATCTATGGCAAGTTTTAACTGCGTTGGTTCACCAATGACTGATACAGTTTTCCCATAAACAGTAATGTCTGTGCTACTCAAATTTTCCATATTCACTCTCGCCTTACCACCATCACCTATTATTCTTCCTTTGATCCTTTCAATTTGTTCTGGAGTTTTTCCACCAAACTCACGTAAACTAATTACATGCAAAGTATTTTCACCTTTAAGTAATCTCATAGCTTTTTGTGGTGAAAACCCACGACCTATTGCTGTTATAATTTCCAAAGCCTTGAAAGTTTGAAATTGTTCATCAACAACTTCACTTAAAACTTGAATTTCCCCGTTTTTACTATCTATATCTAATTTCACTGAGCAGGTTTCTTCAATTTTTGATTTTGTTTTTCCAGACTTGCCTATTAGAACACCAATTCTGTCTTCCGGAATTCTAATTAATTTTTCAAAACTCATTTAGTAAAATAATTTTTTTAGAAATCTTTTGGTATGTGATCATTTTGTTTAAGCCAATCTGTTTGTGGTAATGTGTATCTCCACAAAATATCACCTCTGTCAGCCTGTCCAAATTCCCAAGGTGCGATTATCACTATATCATTATCACGTATCCATACTCTGCGTTTTAATTTTCCTCTAATTCTTCCTCTTCTAGTAATACCATCAGCACATTTTACCAAAAGGTTTTCACCCCCAAGAAGCTTGATTACTCTTCCAAACATCTCACCCTCTTGAGGTAATTGCAATTCTTTTAATGCGCTTTCGTTTAAGACCTTACGTTTACCCATAGAAAAAAGTAAAAATTTTTGTATATAATTGTGGTGATTTACATTTTGAAAACAATTAGGAAAGGAACCCCATCTATTTCTTTAACTCCATCTTGTGTTCCAATTCCCATATCTACAGACAAAGAAATTATTTCCTTTCCTACCATGTTAATGTTATCAGATCTTTTCAACATCTCCTTTGCCTCTTCTTTCTCAACAACTTTTTCTGCATAATATTTTTCACTTATTTTGAGGGTAAAACTACCTCTATTGAGAGTCCTGCCTAACAATTCGGTATCACATATGTTTAGCATACAAGTATCCTTATGATTAATCAAACGTGCAGAAAACATTAAGCATATTTACCCTTAATTGTGGATTTTGCCCCACATGCTTCACAAATAAGAAAATGTATTCTTTTTTCCTTTTCTATTCTTGTATCAGGACTTTGGCAAGTAATGCAACTGATATAATCACTAACGTAAATGTTAAGCAGCCGTGTAAAATCATCAGGATCCCTTTTTCCAGTAAACATTGCACTATCACCAACCCTTTCAGCAGGAACCGCAAATTCTTTTGATAGATATTGTAATAATTTAGCAGGATCTCTACGCATTATTTTTGGATATTCTGCAAAATTCCTCAAGTAAGTCTTTTGCCCTTCCCACATCACATCAACTGGAGGAAGTTCAAATCTGCCATCAGTAACTTTAGAATGTTTAGTCAAATTCTTTTCTATTCGTTTTAACATCTTTTCATAGTCTGACTTTGCCATAAAAATGGAAATCCTAACTCCACCTATATGGGTTTAGATAAAAAAAGAAATTATCTTAAGGTTTGCCTATTCGAAAAACATTAGTTCCGCATTCAGGACAAGTGCCTTTTAGGGCAGGTCTGCCATTTTTTAGCGTAGTTTCTACTGGATCTTTTATTTCTCTTTTGTCTCTACATTTTACACAATATGCTGTTGCCATTCTAACTTTTGACAAATAAAGTCGTATTTAGGATATTGCTGTGAAAAAATTTTAACTAGAAACTAGATGATCGGATAATTTTTAGTGGTAAAACCTAATCCTATTTAACTAATTTTGATTATTTTTGATATTTCTCAATTATAGAAATTATTGTTGATAATTTTACAAGAATTCTATTGAAGAAAAATTTTGAAAAGTTGGCAATATAAATAATAGATTTTCGTAATTTACTGATGGCGTCAAAAAAAGGTATTGGAGTAACTATAGCTGTTCTTGTTGGTGTAGTTGCTGCTAGTTTTTTGGTTTATCTAATACCAGAAGATACAACAATGAAAATTGTTGTGTCTGATTTTGAAAAATATCTTGATATTACCAAAGAAAAAACTACACTGGAATCTGTGAGTATTGATGAATCATTTGAAAAATTGATGGAAAAGAAGATGAGTCCAAATGAATACATCGGAATTGCAAAAGTTTCTTCGTCACAAATTAATTCTTTGATAATAGAATTAACTGATAGTGGTGCTACGCAAGAATGGGTTGAAAGTTATGTAAATTATATTAATGCATTAAAAAAACTAAATGAAAAGATTACAGAAACAGTTGTTGTTGCAAATTTGATGAATGATGATGATAATTCAAATTCTATTAATGAAATAATTGCTAAAATACATCAATTGGAAACAGAATCACTAGACCTAATCAAAAAATCAGATAATACAAGACCATAATTACGCTAGTCGTGTAATACTAAACTTCATAGTAAGAATGGTGGGAAATCGTTAAAAGGTAATTTTGTTATATAATAGATTATGTCACTGAGTGGAAAACTGGAAAAAGATGTTAAGGCCACTACAGCAAACAAATTACTAGTTATTTGCATAGATAGAGACGATGATTTAGGAAGAAAGACTGGAATTTCAACCCCTGTTGTTGGCAGAAATGCATGCATAGAAGCGGCACAAAGATTAGCTCTGGAAGATCCTGAAGATGCGGATTCTAATTCAATATTTTTTGCTGTTAAAACATATGAAGACTTGGTAAGCAAGGGATACAAGGCGCAAGTAATCACGGTTACTGGTGTAGAGAACAGAGGTGTACAGGCAGATGAAAAAGTTGCTTCGGAGATAAAGTCAGTATTAAAGAAATTTTCTGCAAATGGAGCTGTAATAGTTTCAGATGGAGAAGATGATGAGATGGTTATACCTGTGATTCAAAATGTAATTCCAGTTATTTCAGTGCAAAGAGTAGTTATGCAAGTCAGCAGAACGATTGAACATTCTTATGCTGTATTTGGCAAGTTCCTAAAATTAGTAATGTACAACCCAAAATATTCAAAGTTCTTTTTGGGTGTTCCAGGAATTTTATTATTGATCGGTGGAATAGGAGCTGTTACAGGATACAACGTAGAGATTTTTGCTGTGCTAATTACCATTCTTGGTGGTGCATTTTTGATCAGAGCATTTGATATTGATAAAGCATGGACCAACTGGGCAAAACCTACGCCGGAAGGGTTTACCAGAATGTTTACACTAATCACTGGGCTAATTCTGATAGCAGCATCAGTTCCAGCTGGCATAACTACTGTAAGTCCAGAAAACATCTCCGCCGATGTAGGAATTATTAATCTAATTACGGACGAAGTAGTGATAGGTCAATTTGTTTCAGGTATGATTCCATTCTTGTGGATCGGTCTTGGAACAATATTTGTAGGAATTTTATTTAGTAACTGGCTAAACAGAAAATTACGACACATTAGTGATCTTCTTAGGCTAATTGTATTAGTTGCGTTATATCCTACTGTTCATCAGTTTACAAACATCCTAATGTATGAAGAAAGTTCATTCTCACTGATCCTGCCTTTAGTTGCGGGTTTTGCGGTTACAGCTGCATCTGCCACTCTTTTGATCCGTAGATATAGGAAAAAAGGAAGCAAAGAATTAGAATAGTAAATTTTTCATTCTGTTTAGAATCATATTATAATAACACATATCTGTCTCTATTTAATCCAAAAATATGTGAAAGGTGATGCACTATTAACGGAATATTAGATGCTGTATTGAATGCGTCTGGACTTTATAGGTTCTACGCTAAAAGATTAGAAAAAGAAGTTGTCGAGGGTGATAGGCCTAATCATATAGCTATAGTATTAGATGGTAATCGTAGGTGGGCAAAACGAAATTTAGTTATGCAAAATCAAGGTCATTTTAAGGGCGCTGATGCAGTTGAAAACCTTCTTGATTGGTGTGAAGAATTTGATATAAAAATTATAACTTTGTATGTTTTATCAGCTGAAAATCTGGATAGAAAAAATGAAGAACTTGATTATATTTATGATTTAATCAAAACAAGATTAGAAAAACTTTACAATGATCCTAGAATTCATAAAAACGAAATGAGAGTCAAAGCAATAGGACGAATTGAATTGTTACCAGATTCGATAAAAGATGTACTGTCAAGATTGGATAACGCTACAAAGGATTACAATAATCATTTTCTCAATATTGCAATTGCATATGGTGGTCAGAACGAACTGGTTGATGCAGTTAAAAAAATTGGTGCCAAGATAAAAGAAGGCAAATTAGACGCAAAGGACGTTAACAAGGATGTAATTGAAGAAAATTTGTATACTTCACATCTTCCTCAGCCATCAGCTGATATGATTTTAAGAACATCTGGGGAAAAAAGAATGAGTGGTTTTTTAATGTGGCAAAGTGCATATAGTGAATTAGTATTCTTAGATGTTTTTTGGCCGGAATTTAGAAAGATTGATCTTATGCGGGCTATACGTACATTCCAGAAAAGAAAAAGACGCATAGGTAAATAACCTGAGATAAAATCTATCACAATATGGGAACTGAAAAATCTGCGGGTATTGTTTTGTTTAGAAATGATTCAGATAAAAATGAGTTCCTGTTGTTAAATTACCCACAGGGACACTGGGACTTTGTTAAGGGAAAGATTGAGCAAAATGAGACATCGCATGAAGCAGCTATAAGAGAAACGAGGGAGGAAACAGGTATTACCAATATTGAATTTATAGATGATTTTGAAGAATCTGTAGAATATGATTTTAGATTTAGAAAGGCGGATATTCATAAAAAAGTTATTTTCTTCTTGGCAAAAACTAATGAAAAAAACATCAAACTATCTCACGAACATAATGACTACATTTGGTTAGAATATAACGATGCTCTAAAAAAGACCACATTCGAAAATGCTAAAAATGTGTTATCCAAAGCAAATCAATTTCTGTCAAGTACTTGCTAGTTGTAATTGTTTTGCGGTACGTGCAGGGTTTTTGGAACCAAGAATTGTTCTTCCCACAATCAGAAAGTCACTACCACTTGTAATCGCTTTCGTTACACTTCCACCTTGCGTACCAATTCCAGGGGAATAGATGTCAAGTTTTTTACCAGAAATTTTCTTGCAATGACTTATGATTTTCGGATAAGTTGCACCAACAATTATTCCGTCAGCCCCGCTTGACATGGCCCATTTTAAGAACAATTGATACAGCGGTTTAGGCTTTGAATTTTTTGAAAGACTTACGTTAATCTCATATGATGCCTTAGCTTCAGGTGCGCTCATATGACATAATGCAATTACACCTCTATCTCGTTTGTGTGCTTCTGTAACAATTTTCTTGAGGCTTTTAGGACCCATTATTGGATTTATTATAATCGCATCAAATCCAAAACCCCATAATGTTTTTGACGTTATTTGATTTGTGTTTCCTATGTCATTCAATTTTATGTCAGCAATTGTTTGAAGTCCATACTGATGAGCGGTTTTATTGATTTTCACAATCTCTTTTTTTCCTAACGGTAACAATGCGTGGAAATTCAACTTAATGCCACATAGAAATTTGTGCATGGTTTTGATGTTCTTGATCGTCTGTGAAACAATTTTCGTATTTGCCGAGCTATAATCATTGGCAAGTATGATCCGACTATTCTTAGAAGATTTTGAAATTCTAGTTTTGAATTTGGTCATAGTTGACCAGTGGATGTGTATCGTGTAGTTTAACTATTTTGATGTAAGAATAGCCATGTTCGCCGGTATTATCTACTAAGATGGGCTCAGAACCATTAGATGTACTGTGTTTTAAAAATGGTTTAATCGGCTCTTCTTTTAACACAACATAACAGAAATATGAATCTCCATCTTCATTAAAAGTAAGAAAGACTCCAAGTAACCACCGTCCCTGAAATGGAAATGCAAATAATGGAAACGGTGCATCTTCAAAACCATAACTAAGTTTAGCCAGACTTCCCAAGTCATCTAATTCAATAGGCTGGTATTTTGCAGAATTATTATCAGACGATGGTTTAAGAGATTGTGGTAATGATTTTATTTTTACAATTGGAGAATACATCTTTGAATTATCAATTGTGGATTCCACCATTAATGATTCTTCCTTACCAAATTTGAAACCATAAGATAAGTAATGGTTAAAATTTTCAATTGGGGTATAATATATGACAGGACTTTCTTTGAGCAAATCCATTTGAACTGAAAGAACTTTTGTACCCTTATGTTCATGAAGGAATGACACTCTAGGTGCTCTCTCTAATGCGCATACTAACCTAGTAAATTCCAAAGGCGAGTTTACTTGAATATAGCTCGGAAACTTGTCCATAAAAAATAAAATCAGAATACTAAATTAAAGGATAACCAAAACTAACCAGATCTAATGTCTATGACATCATCCACGAGTGGACCGGTTCCGATAAGCGTGACTGCAACCTGAAGTTTGTCTTCAATATTTTTTATAAAAGATTTAGCCTCATCACTCAAGTCGTTGTAAGACTTTACGCCTGCACATTCAGGAAATCTTACATCTAATTTTGTTATAGCCAGTTGTGTTGCACTATTAAGCATAATTGCTCTTCGTGCTAAATCAAAATCAAATTCCGCAGCACGCCTAGGTCTTCCTGTTACTGTACCAAACTCAGCCCATCCCTTTTGCTCAGTTTCTTCGGCATTAAGCTCACCAGGCATTGGTCCCGTCCCAACGCGTGTCAAGTATGCCTTAAACACGACTAGAACTTCATCCACATGCTTTGGACCTATACCGATATCTGCACATATGCCTGATGCAGTAACATCCTTAGAAGTAACAAATGGATAAGTTCCGTGCCATAATGATAGATGGGTGCCTTGTGTGCCTTCTATTAGAACACTCTTTTGATCTTTTAGTGCAGAATGAACCTCAGCTGGTACATCTGTAACGTATGAGGAAAGTGATTCAACGTCTTTTGCCATCTTTAGTGTTCTCATTGCACGTTCAGCATTTGCTGGACCAGTTCCTGAGCCAGTGCTTCCAATCTTTTCCTTCAATCTACCTTTAGAATCCTGGTCAAGATGGCTTTGCTCAATTATTCCGCAGTGTTTATCCATAAATGCTCTACCTGAAACACCATACTCTTGTATTTCTTTAAAAAAGATATCAGGGTTAACAACTACTCCAGGTCCAATCATGACTTTGGCATTTTTATTTAAAAATCCACTTGGCAACATGCGTACTTTGTAAGTAGTACTGCCATCTTTGATTGTATGTCCTGCATTTGGTCCGGCTCCTCCACGAACAACAATTGATGGATTATCCTTTTTTGACAGATATGAGATGATTTTTCCCTTCCCCTCGTCGCCAAAAAAGCCACCCACCACAACAGTTGAAGGCATACACAGATGCTGTAGTTTTCATATATTTAATTCAACAACAAGTTATGGTTAATACCTGTGTTAGAAACAATCATTGTATTGTCTGAGCCAAATTATGCAGGGAATATAATAATAAATCTTGCAAGCCTACCAGATTTCCTTAGAAAGCCCATTCTTAAGAAAAGAATGACAGAGTTTTTCTCAATGTCAGAGCCCGAAAAATCAGAAATTATCAATAATGCCCTAGATGCTGGACCAACCATACCATTTCCAAATTTTTCAAAACTGTTCAAGACATGGCTCGAAGTGCTTTGCACAGTTTCTGAAGAAAATAGGTATACAATGTTTTCAAACTATATCAAGCATATAATTAATTCACCTCAAAAGATAATTGCGTTTAACTTGGACGGTATTCTTGGGATATTTCTGAGCTTGGAGCAAGCAAATCAGGATATTATATCAATTTCAATTCAAAAAGCAGTTAAAAATTTAGATCAAGATTCAAAAAGAAAATTGATTTTACTAGTTCCGGAAAATGCCAGAAGGCTTATTGATTTTTAGGCGGGTGGTTCTTCCGGATTTCTATTATCTTCATTTGTATAATCAACGACGTCTCCCTCAGGAGTTAACACACCAACGAATACCTTTTCATGTTTTTTTAGTAACTTTCGATGATCCTTTAATGACATATCTAGCCTCATTTCGTTTATTACCATAACACGGTTCTCCTTCCATTCGCCCCAACATTTGGTACAGCAAGGATAAGAAGATGGAACTGGTTCTAATTCCTCATTATCAGGAATTTCATTTTTACATTTGGTACAAGTACGAGTCATATTTTTGTTGATTTGTCACTCCTTTTATTTTTTTCAGATCAATAGTAATAATAGATAACACCATGAATATGACATATGAAGATAAAATGCCCAAAGTGTAAAGAAGATGCAGAATTAACTCCAGATTTTTCTCTAGTTACTTGTACAAAATGCAATTTGGAAATGAGTTATGGGGAATATGTTAGATATATTGCACACTCTGATTCAACATATTCTGACATACTTGGAGATTATGCTGGTAGTACTGAGGGTCAAACAGCTGGTAGCCTAGATGAATGGGATTAATGTTAGAATGTAATGAATCAAAAAGTTAGAAAACTTGTTCTCAAACCTTATTTAAAACAGTAACTGAGTCAGCGTAATTGGAATTCTTTCTTGAAATAATTCTAAATCTGGTAGGACTCTTAGTAGGTCTTGTTATTGGTACTATTTCATATATAGGATTCAAAAATACTGCCAGTCCTACATTATTTAGATTATCAATAGCTTTTTTTGCAATTGGAATCGGTTTTGGAATATTAGCGGCAGGATTTATTCTTGATGATTTTATTTTCAAAACTGGAGATATTAATAGAGGAATTTCAACATTGGGTGTTGCCACCCAAGTAGTTGGATATTGGTTTATTGCATTTTCTCATACTATCAGAACTTTCTTTCCCAAATCAAGATATTTTAGATCTATAGGAGCTATACCGTTATTCTTAGTATCGTTCAATTATGTTGAAAACATACTCAGAGCGGTTTCATTTATTTTGTTAGTGTATGGTGCTATCGAAACTATGTTATCATATATTCAAGGAAGAAAAAAATCAACACTTTTTGTTGCTGTTGGTCTTGGTCTTTTGGGGTTTGGTGAATTTATTGGATGGTATTCGTTTGTATTTCCTGAAACCGTTTTGTATGTGACTTCAATTATAGTTAAAATTGCGGGATTGATCTCAGTGGGCATTCCAGTCTCGAAAATCCCATTGCGGAAAATTTCATTTGATGAAAATTTGTAGGAGTTTAAACTGATCGTAGGAATGCATTAGATAGTCAAAATATTTTATCTTTATAATATATGGAAAAATATACTCAATAACATATAGGATATAGGAGTAATGAAAGTATGGCTGAACACAGAACACAAATGAAAATAGTTGGAGAAATACTAGATACAGCTACACAAGAAATCGACGAATACGAAGGTACTACTATTACACATATTATTAGAAATGCAAATATTTCACATGGACGACTTTCTAGAATTTTGAATAATTTAGTTTCGCAAGGTCTCTTGGAACAAGTAACTTCAAAAAGATCTTATCGTTATAAAACTAGTCCTTCAGGAAGAGAATTTCTTGCGGCATACAAAACGTTTAGAGAATTCTCGGACGATTTTGGATTAACTATTTAGTTAGAACTAAATATTAAAAAATGTAAATAATTTGAAAATTTCATGCAATGATGTAGATATACAAATAGCAACTAAAGCAATTAACGATGGTGCAATTGTAGTTTTTCCTACAGATACTGTCTATGGTTTGGGATGTAACCCTTACAATCATGATGCGGTGTTATCTCTATATGAAATCAAAAAAAGGAAAAAAACAAAATCTTTTCCTGTGCTTGGATATTCAAAAAAAGAATTAGAAAAAATTGCAGAATTTAATTCGTTAGAAGAAAAAATTGCAGAAAAGTTTTGGCCTGGTCCAATTACATTAATATTAAAAATAAAGGATAAGGAAATTCAAAAATCATTAGATCTTGAAGGAAAAATTGCTGTTAGAGTGCCTAACAATCAATGCGTTTTGGCACTTCTTAAAGAATGTAAATTATTGGTGGGTACAAGTGCCAATATTTCTGGTACTGCTCCATTTAATGATCCGAAGGAATGTGATAAGAATCTAAGTGGCTATGATTTACTAATAGATGGAGGAATAATTTCAAGTCAAGGTGAATCAACAATTGTTGAAATTGAAAATAATGACGTAAAGATTCTTAGAAAAGGAAGTGTCTCAGAAGAAATGATAAAAGAATTAACTTGAATCTAATTATTACCTGTGCCAGAAGTCTTGAATCAGAAACAAAAAATGAGATAAGCAAAATACTTGATGAGTTAGGTGATCAAGAACCAGAAATTTTGAATGTTGGTATGAGAGGTATTTTGATGGTTAACACCATAATTGAACCATCAAAAATTATAGATTACGTCAAAAACAAGATGATTGAAGAACCTTGGTTAATCCGATATTGCTTAAGAATAATTCCAATTCAAATGATAACTGAAACGGAGATAGATAAAATCAAACAAAATGTAATTAAATTAAAGGATGCGATTCAAAAAAATGATTCTTACAGAATTACAATTGAGAAGCGAAATACGAGTATTTCATCAAATGAAATAATTACTGAAATTGCAAAAATATTTCCCAATAAAGTTTCATTGAATCAACCTGACTGGATAATACTAATAGAGATTCTTGGAAATGAGACAGGAATATCAATTTTAAAGGATGACGGGATGTTCAGCCTAGATAAAGCAAAACGGATGTCAGACTAGTACCGTAGCTTTTTCAACGATGATATCTTCCAGTGAATCCTTAGATTGTACTACTGACAGCTGATTTTTTGATACGTTGAATTGTCTTTTTAGAAATGGATGGTTATTTCTTGAAAGTGGTTTTGGATTGAGAAATGGCTTGAGTTCAAAATAAAGTCTGTTCAAGGAAGATTTTTTGCCCATGGCAATTACCAAATAATCCATATTCATTTTTCTTCCCACAACCTTAATGGCTGCTGATATCTGTGTAGTGGCTGCAAATCTAAGCAAAATGTCTGTTTCAATTTTTTTTGAAAGCATGGTCTTGGTTTTTTTTGCATGAAGAGATATTGTAAGTATTTTTTTGGCATGTTGTACACTGAGAAGAAACTGTGGATTTATTGCTTGAATTATTAGATACTTGTGTTTGTTTCTCAACTCATCCAAAAAATCTCTATGAAACCTCTTGTCAAAGAGTATGTCAAATATCTCTACATTTGACTGCGCAACTGAGAATTGGATTCTACGGGAGGAACCTCCATGTATGATTGGAATTATACTGATTTCATCGTTGCCGCTCAGCTTTGTATCATAGCCCTGCAGTGCCGAGGAATCCACCCCGTTCACAGCTATGAGTAGATTTTTTGTGTCAAATTCTAATGTGTCTTTGGGCTTGATTTGCATGAGATGGTTAATCAATTCATTTATGGTAGAGGTATTTTTTTCCAAAACTATCTTATCGGTGGAAAATGATTTTTTGGCGCCACCAAGCAATTTCACAGTAATCAATACATTAACCTGGGATTAGTTCAAAATTAATCTTGTAATTTTGTTGTAGCAGAAGGTTCTTCCACTATAACTTCACTTTTTGATTCATCCTTGGTAGGTTCTTCCACTATAACTTCACTTTTTGATTCATCCTTGGTAGGTTCTGTATCTTCTGAAATTTGTTCCTCATTTTCAGCAGATTCTGTTTTTTCTGTTTCATTTCTAAGTTCATTTTTGATAAATTTTGTAATGTATCCAGCCAGTTCATTTTTTAATATTTTAGATGTAATCGTAGATATTTTGTTGAGGGCTTCCTTATTTTCATCAAAATTAACTCCAAACATGTCTTTGTTGTCTTTTAAAACCTCCATTGAAAGTCGTTTTATCCTATTCACTAAATCAAGGCATCTGGACTGTTTTTTATATCTATAGCATGAGAAAACGTTTAGAATTTTGTTCTATTACATCACATAATTCATCATAATTCACATGTAAAACCTTGGATGCACAAAAAACTATACTTGGAATAAAGTCAATTTGGGCAGTTTTGTTTTCAAAACATCGAGAGAATCTAACAGGCCCATCAGTTTCTACTAGAATTTTATCCTTATTCGCTTTTGATAATAATACTTGTTTGTCTTTTGAATAAACCATTACTGGACCAAAGGAAACATAACAATCTAAATCCATTGCCTTTTGTAGTTGTTTTTTGCTTCCATCAAACCAATGCAATAAAACGCTAGGAACTTTGTATGAAGACAAGATTTCTAATATCTGATCAAGTGTTTTTCTAGAATGAATTGAAACAGGCTTTCCAAATTTTTCTGCGTATGAAAGCTGGGTTTTGAAAACTTCTTCCTGTTTTCCGAATTCTTCATCAGAGTTTGTATATGTACTGTCTAATCCAATCTCACCAATTCCTGAAATCTTCTCATTGTTTTCATCTATCAGTTTGAACACAGATTCTGTATCGTCTTGTGCCTTTTCCGGGTGAATTCCTATGAATGGTAAGACAAGGTCACTTTGCTTTCCAAGCTCAAGAGTTTTAATCGAGGAGGAATAATCCATCGAGACACAGCACGCCTTGATGCAAAGTCTTTTCATACAGTTCATAATCAATGGAATGTCGTGTTCATATTCGGTGTCAGAAAGATGTATGTGCGAGTCGTAAAGCCAAGTCATAGAACACATAACCTTGGCTGCCTAAAATAGTCTGTTTTAATCATACTTGTATTGGGATTTTTTTACTAATGATCTTTTATCGTACATTTGATAAAAAAAACTATGAAGTCATCAGAATTGGGGCTATCAGCGATGTATCGCATTTTAAAAAAATCTGGAGCTCAACGTGTAAGTGACGAATCTGCCGCAGAGCTTAGAAGGGTTATAGAGGAAATAGCGGAAGTTATTGCAAAAAATGCTGTTGATGATGCAAATCATGCTGGCAGGAAAACTGTCAAGGCTGAGGACGTTAAACTAGCTTCTAAGCAATTTAGTAAGTTTTAATCTAAAGAGTTAATTGCCGATTTTGTGTTTTTATTGATACGGTGAGGTAGTACAGTCCGGTAGTGCATGGGCCTGCAAAGCCTAGTGTCGGGAGTTCAAATCTCTCCCTCACCTCTTTGATCCTGGTTATTTCATAATCACCCACCCTTTCTTAAGGGGAATAAAAGATCAAAATCAAAATTGACATCTAAAGAAGCAACTCTCTTAGATTATAGTGAAGAGGGACTTGCTCTTCTATCTCAACTATCAAGTGCACCTCTTGAAGGATTTGCAACGCATGCAGTAGATGTAAGCATCGCTGAATTCATGAAGGACGCAAAAAACGAAGTAGAGAAAGGACATCTCTATCTTTTATGGCATTTACTATACGTTGAAGAAGTACTGGAAGATGTTGCAGAAAATGCAATAATAGATGGTGCATATGATTGTGGAATTGACGCGTATTTAGTGGATACTTCAGAAAAAAGAATTAGATTATTTCAATCAAAGTATGGTGAGGCTCATTCTATAGGAGCAATTGACAAATTCATCAAGGATGTTGCTCGGTTCAAAAAATTAGAACAGTCAAAGATCAGACGAGATGAGTTACAATATCTTTGGAAACATCTTCATGAAAAAAACATGAAGACAGAGTTGGTTTACGTGACTGATAATGATGTAGACGAGTATGAAAGTGGTGAAGTGAAAGTTGTGGGAAAGGAACAGGTCTATCAAATATTGTGGGAACGGATTAAGAAACCAGCCAAAGGTCAAAAGACTAGTTTAAGAATTTTAAAATGCCTTGAACATGATAATGCATTATGTTGTATTGTTTCTGCATTTGACTATGCAGATTTTGTAGAAAGAAATGAGCACTACGCTTTCGAGTCAAATATTAGAAAACATCTTGGCGGAAAAGGATCAATTAACAAAGGAATTACAAAAACTCTAGAAGAAAATCCCCATAATTTCTTTGAATGGAATAATGGGATTACCATAACTGTAGATAATTACTCGATGAAAAATAATCAGCTTAGCCTAGGAGGAGCACAAATTGTTAATGGGGCACAAACATCTAAGAGCATTCTTGACAGAAAAAAGAAAACAAACAACTTGGATGCAGAAGTTTTGGTTACTATTATTAAAACCAAAGATGAGGAACACCAGAGAAATATCACAAAGTACAGGAACTCCCAGAATGCCATTAAAGGTAAGGACTATGTCTCGCTAGAGGATTACCATATAGCAATACATTCCATGTTACAAAGGATAGGCTATTTCTATGAACACCAACAGGGCTCCTGGCTGAACCTTCCATCCTCGGAAAAAGCTAAATTCGATGGTAATGAAATTTACAACAAATACCTATCAGATAAAAAAGAAAAATGTAGAATCAAAGATGATACTGCGATTGCCTCAATGGTCTCATATTTTGAACAGAAACCAAATGACGTGTATGGCGGCATAGGAAAATATCTTCCCAAGGGTGCAAAATATGAAACTGTCTTTGATGATGAACTAGAATGTGATTATCGATACTTTTTATTCCCACACTTAATTCGTGAGTATGCGAAAAATGAATTGGGATACGACAGAAGTAATACTCAAAACAGATACAAGAAATATGCACAGAATCTTTTTGTTGCAGTTACTGCAAGGATTATTCACAAAAACATTATAGGAAAAAATGATGATTTCAAGAAGGATATTTCTGAGTTAGAAAAGATGATTCAGAATATTGGATTGTTCACAAAAATTCTAAAAACTACAGACAAGGTTGTAACAAAGTTTCTTGAAGATTCTAAGGTTGAAGAAAAGATAGATGAGGCTAACACTGCTCACAACTTTTTCTCAAACCAGGTTTACGGCAAATCCATGTTAGAAGTAATAGATTCGAAAATTAGACAAGAACAAGAAGAAATAGATTATATCAAAAAAACAATTTCTGGTATATAATCAAACAATCCTCAAGAATGGCAGACGTCTAGCCAAGAAACTTCTTGCAGGAGGTTTACAATGGCCAGACATTCTACCGGTAATTTATAAAAAAAACTTCTATATAACAAAATATGGTTTTTATAACAAATCAAAAGTGATGATGTGTATGAACTCTGAAAAATGTGCGTTGTGTGATGGTGAAATTGATCATCCATACTTGCCTATGGAAGAATGGGGTATCGATGGACAGTTGTGTGGTAATTGTTACTCAAAAAAAATTTCAGAGTTTTATCCTGGCGATCATGAAAGAGTAAACCTTTCAGAGTAGAAAAATAACTGTCTGCACTATTTCTTCTCAGTGTATTTATTAACAGAAAAACAATTCCACGCTAGTACATCGTCCTTTACTTCGGCTTCTGTAAGAAATTTAATGTCAGAGACGGTTTTTTTCTTTTTTAGCAAGTTTACTTGAAAGGTCTCAAATTTTTCACAATCGCAGTCCTCAAAAAGACAACTGTCATCGTCTTTCCCCTCTTCATGGTCCTCCTTGATATGACCACAGTTACATTTTGCATCATCTTTTACATCTTTTTTGTATTTTATGACATAAGTGCCTAGTCGCAGATATGCAGTGCCTTCATGTCCTTTTTTAAAGCGATCAAAGTGAGGAGACTTTGGAAGAACTTTGAAAATAGCTCTATTGTTTTTTGGATTACGAGATTCCGCTCCCATTATGAACCAGTAAGTATCGCCTGTTTCTACGAATCTAATTTTAATAGAATGATCGTTCCACCAATGCATCGTATCCATCCAAAATTTCCGCGCTACTTTGAGATCAGAAAATAGTGGTACTACGTTCATGCGTATTTCATAATAGCGGTAAGCAACGCCAAGAAAAGTATCAAACCATGGAATTGGCGAATCTGAAGACATATTACGAAATCAAATTAATATTATATGTACTTGATTACTTTAGAAGTTATACTCTTATATCGGAGTAATTTTCAATTATTTCAATGGTAGTTTACCGAACCAGCATGCAAATTGTAGCAGATCTTTTAGTCGCTACAGATCAATGCGGACAAGAAGGAATCAAAACTACCTCGTTACTTTCAAAGGCTAATCTTTCACATTCAAGATTAGAAAAATTTGTTAGTAATTTAACTGGAGCAGGACTTGTCAACAAGATTGAATACGATGGAAGGAATGTATTCGTGATTACTCCAAAAGGCAAACAGTATCTTGAACAGTACCAAAAATTTTCTGATGTAGCAGAATCTTTCGGTTTAGAAATGTAAAAATTATTTCTTAAATTTTCTTCTTCTCTCTCTATTAGCTTGTTGTCTGGCTTTCTTTCCTTTGTAACCATTGTACATAATAACTACAATTATACCACCAATAGACGCATAAAATAATAGATACAATGGTTGATCCCTAAGTTCTCCTGTGTCTGGTTGTACAAATGCTATTGGTATTCCAACCAACAGAAAACCCAAAACAACCATCATAACCTTATCCATGAGAGTGTGTTGTTGTAAAGCCATATATCTTTTTGATGTTTATCATGTTACATTGTCAAAAATTTTGGAAATCATTGGATTCGCTTTGATTGGTGGAACAATTTACTCGTTTCTTGGAATGACAGAATCAGAGTTACGATGGCCAGTATTTTGGTCGTGTGCTGGAGGAGCACTGGCAATCATAGTATATAGAAACTACATGAGAAGAAGAAGAAGAAATACGTAGATACTACATCACAAAACAACAGACAAACTACGCATCGACAGATCTATTAAGGAGCATTTTAGGGTAATGGAAGGGGAGTATGACAGAACAAACTGAATGGTGGAAGGGATTAGGAGAAGAACTTGAAACAGACATAGAAACCCTAACTGATAAAACTGAAAACTCTTAAAATTATTTTAAAAAAATATAATTGAAAAACATTATTAATTTTATGAAAGCCTCGAGCGAGATTCGATCTCGCGACCTAACGCTTACGAGGCGTTCGCTCTACCAGGCTGAGCTATCGAGGCACTAACCATTTCCTCTCAGAGTTTATAAAAAGCGTATCTAAGTTTGAAGCAATGAAAATATCAGTATCAGGAATCAGAGGTGTTTTTGGGAAAGACTTGATGTTACGTGATATCTTGAAATTTTCAAAGAACTTTTCTGTACTAATAAATTCAAAAAAATGTGTTATCGCAACAGATACCAGACCAACTGGACAGATGGTAGCAGAAACTGTTAAAGCTGGATTAATGCAATCAGGTATAGATGTTTATGATTTAGGAATAGTCCCGACCCCTGTAGCGTTTCGGGAATCGCGCAAATACGGCGCAGGAATCATTGTTACTTCTTCACATAATCCTATAGAATGGAATGGGCTAAAGATGATCATAGATGGAAAGGGAGTAAACGAAAAACAGCTTGATACGGTAATGAGCGAACAGAACCCGCCCAAGTCAAAAATTGGAGAAGAGCATGAAATTGAATCCGCCTATGTTGATGATGCGTCTAAAATCATAGGAAAAATATCTGGCATTCCTAAGGTTGTAGTCGATATTGGAGGCGGTGCCGCAAAGGGATTTCCATCGCAACTACTAGAGAAAGTTGGATGTGATGTTGTTACAATTAACAGTAAATTAGAAAAAAGCTCTAGGGGACCTGACCCAACAGTGGATACACTGGAAGAGCTTGTAACAAATACCAAAAACAGGGACATTGGTTTTGCCTTTGACCTGGATGGTGACCGACTTGTTATTGTGATTAATGGAGAAAAAAAGGACCCTGATGTTACGCTAGGAATGGGAGTAGTCAAGGCGCTTGAACTAGGTTGCAAAAATTTTGTGCTTAGCCAGGATACCAGCATATCTGTTGAGAAGTACATAAAACAAAACGGTGGAACAGTTTTCCGTTCCAAGGTGGGTGAAGCAAACGTTACTGAAAAGATGATTGAAACGAAATCACAGGTTGGTGGCGAGGGAAGCAGCGGCGGTTTCATTCTGTCTGACTTTAACTACTGCCGCGATGGAATTTTGACTAGCGGCCTGATTGCATCGATAATTAAGAAAGACGAGTTTGCTGATGCACTGAACTTTATGGAAAAATATCATATCATAAGGGACAAAGTAGAGTACGATTCAGAACACCATGACGATATACTGAAAGTACTGCATGACAAGATGAAGGAAAAATTTGGCAGTGTGGAAACTCTTGATGGTATTAAAGCGATAGTTGACGAGGATAGTTGGGCGCTGGTCAGAAAATCAAACACTGAAAACTCCATTCGCGTGTCTGCAGAGTCTAACAGCTTGGAAAAAGTTAGAAACATCCATCAAGAGATAAAGGATCTTGTCAAAGAAAGCTATGAACAAATTAAGTGAAAAAAAAATAATTGAGCTTTTTCAGAACAAGTTTGGTAATACAAGTTTTGTTCCGGAAGATGTAGAGTCTTTTAAAATTGGAAAAAAGTGTATTATC
>JAANXC010000055.1 GCA_018263495.1 Nitrososphaerota archaeon | reverse complement strand
AAAAACCCAGTGTTTACTTGCAATGTTTGGACTAGATAATAATTTTAGAATTATTTTTGAGTAATCCAAAGTTTTTTTTACCCTATTTTCTTTTTTAATTTGTAACAGATATTTTGGTTTAGTTTTTTTCCTATCAAGTAATGGTGCCCGTGCAACAAATTCCGCTGGGAGTAAAGCTAATGTCTTCTTAGCCTTTTTTACATGCATCATTTTATCATTCTTAACATGTCCAATTGTTGAGCATGTTACTCTGAATTTGTTACAAATTTGCCTTAGTTTTGGTAATTTTTGCTTGCTTGTAATTACTAACATTCTTTCCTGTGATTCAGAAATCATTATTTCATCAGGTAACAATCCAGATTCTCTAGTATGCACATTATTAACATCCAATTCAATTCCAATTTCTAAACTTTCAGCAATTTCAGAAACTGCGCACGATAATCCACCACCTCCCAAATCTTTCATTGCGTTAATGCATTTTTCATTTCTTGCTTCAAGAATTGTTTCTATGATTAATTTTTCAATGAAAGGATCAGGAATTTGTACTGCTGATCTATCCTCACCTTCCAAAGAATCAGATGCAAATTGTGATCCACCTATTCCATCACGACCTGTAGAACCGCCTATAAGAACAACCAAGTCTCCTTTACTTGCATGATTTTTTATCAGTCTATCTTTTTTTCCAAATCCTATTGCAGCAACATCAACCAACGCATATCCTTTGTAACAGTTATCAAATTCAACTTCACCACCAATAGTTGGAATACCTAAACAATTTCCATAATCAGCAATTCCTGAAACTGCGTTTTTAAAAAGCCAACGTGCATGCGTGTCATTTTCAATATCACCAAAACGTAATCCATCAAGTATTGCAATAGGTCGGGTTCCAGCTGATAAAATATCACGAATAACACCACCTACGCCTGTTGCTGCCCCACCAAATGGTTCAACAGCAGATGGATGATTATGACTTTCAATATGTACAGTAACAACATACCCACCACCAACATCTAAAACACCTGAATCATATCCCTTTTCAAGTATTACACTTCTACCTGTAGTTGGAAGCATTTTCAGATGTTTTTTTGATGACTTGTATGAACAGTGCTCTGACCATTCTGCTGCAATAATCTGTAATTCCGTTTTTGTTAATTTTCTTTTAATTATATCTTGAATATGCCTAGTTTCGTGTTTTTGTAGACTCAATTTTTAACTCCCAATGTATGTACTAACGATTCAAAAATTAATGATGAAGGTTTATTATCTAGTGGATTAATTAATTTTTCAGCTGCACGCTCAGGATGTGGCATCATCCCAACAACATTACCGTCCTCATTACATATACCAGCAATTTGTTCTACAGAACCGTTAACATGATCTTCATATGCAAATACAATTTGATTATGTTTTTTTAGATCATGCATTAATTGGGAATCAGCATAGTATCGTCCCTCACCATTTGCAATTGGTATTGGTATTTTCTGATTCAATTGTAACTTATTTGTAAATGGGGTTTTGTTATTTTTTACAATTAAATTTGTCCATTGACACATAAAATTTAGTGACTCATTTTTTAGCAAAACTCCTGGTAATAAATTAGATTCAACCAATATTTGAAATCCGTTACAAACTCCTAAAATTGGAATTCCTTTATTGGCCAGTTTTTTAACATCATTAATTACTGGACTGTTTGCCGCTATTATACCAGCACGTAATCTATCACCATATGAAAATCCACCTGGTAAAACAACTGCATCAATGTTATTCGGTAAACCTTTCTCATGCCAGTAATACTGTGTATTCAAATCAAAAACGTCAGATAAAACATGAAACACATCACGGTCACAATTACTGCCAGGAAAAACTATTACCCCGACTTTCACAATTATGTTAATTATTTCACCTATAAAATTGATACACATAACCATGTTTTTATTTTGGAGAACATCAAGCCCAACATGGCACAAATTAGAGATATAATGGAAAAAAATGTTATAACTATTGAACATAATAAAACTGCATTAGATGCTGCACGCTTGATTTCTGAGAAGGATGTTAGTTTTCTAGTGATAATGAAAAATGACTCTCCAGTTGGTGTTTTATCTGAAAGTGATTTTGTTAAAAGATTAGCGGCAAATGACAAAAAGGCGTCAGCTGTTATTATTTCTGAAATAATGTCAAGTAAATTCAGATGGGTGGAACCAGAAACAGAACTTGAGGATGCTATTCAAAAAATGCTTAACAACAATATACGAAGATTGGTTATCCTAGATGATGGTAAGCTAGTTGGTGTTATCACACAAACTGATTTAACTGGATTTCTTAGAGACAAACTATTAGTAGATAAAACAATACAAAATATTCAGAAAAACTAGTTTGTTTTAGTTTCGATTACGATATTACTTACAAGCGGATTAAATATCCTTAATTCTTGGCAAATATTCTCAACAGTTTTTTCTGCCTTTTTTTTGTTACTTGCTTCTATCGTAAATTTTAGTATTTTTCCAGCACGGATTTTTTTTATTGAAGAATTTTTACTTTTTAATACTAAATCATTCAGAATTGTATCACCCTCTGGATCACTGATATTGGGCTTATTTTCTATTATCACATGTACAACATACGTTGACATGATGAAACTTCAAGTCAAAACGTAATATGTGTACTGCCGTAATAAAATATCATGCTGAACGGCTTCTAGCCCTACCTTTTTTTCTTTTATACTGTCTAGCCTTCCTCTGTTTCTTTGATGCCACGAATGAAATATTCAATAACTAGTTTTTGAACCTATGTATCAACAAAAATGTATTAGTAATGGTTGATATGAAATTGGTTAAACATGACTCGATTTAGATACTGGAAACTGACTAGTGATGAAGTTAAAAAACTAACACATAATCCAGATAAAATTCTTAATTGGGAAATTAAGGGTGTAAGAAAACCCGAGAATGATGCAAAGTTCATTGGCATATTTTTGTACCGTAATGGGACTCCATATGATTATGAAACAGTAAGTGGAATTGTCTATTATCATAATAACATTGATAGAAATGAATTACCTGATATCACAAAATTTTTGAAGAAAAAGTTTGGTGGTGACGAAACCGAGAAGGGGGACAGAATATTCCTCAAAAATTCAAAAGAGATCTATACTGGTAAAGAGATTGGGGAATTAGCAGAGGAATGTGATGCAAAATTCAACACTGAATCTACCATATCAATTGAATTAGCAGATGTTACACAAGATAATCTAGAAAAGTGGGGATATCCTAATTCTAAGCTTCTTCCTATTCCTGGTAAATAATTAATAATGAAAAACATGTAGAGAGTTAAGATGTCAGAGCTAGATGAAATTTATGGGCATTTAAACGAACTTAGAACACGAGTCTTACGAGTAGTAATTGTAGTTGGCGTCATTGCTGTATTTTTAATGACATTCCACTTTGAAACTATGACATACAACGATATTACATTCTATTACCCCACTCCAGAACCACTTGACAACATTGCTGCACAACTTACTAACTATTTCAAGACTAATTTGGTACCAGAAGGTGTACAATTAATACAAACTGCACCGGGTCAAGCATTTTTTGCACAAGTGTATATTGCTGCACTAGTTGGTATTGTTGCAGGCACACCAGTAATTATTCGAGAAGTTGTAAACTTTCTAAAACCTGCATTAAAGGAAAATGAAGTAAACGTTGGTAGGGCTATTACTGTACCTATAACTGGTCTTTTTGTTTCCGGTTCTCTCTTTGCGTATTTTGTTGTAATACCTTTCATGCTAGACTTTTTGTACAAATATGGTGCATCATCAGGACTTGTCACATTTTTGAATATAATGGATTTTGTTACATTTGTTTTACAGTTTCTTTTGGCATTTGGATTATCGTTTCAGCTACCAGTGTTAATGTATGCATTTAGTCAATCAGGTATGACTGACACAAAATTTTGGCGAAAAAATATACGATATGCGATTATTATAATTATAATTTTTGGTGCGATAATAACTCCTGATGGCAGTGGTGTAACCATGTGGTTTATCGCTGGTCCAATGATTGGATTATATCTAGCAGGCATGATTCTAGTAGAACGTAAAGAAAAACAAACACTGAAGACTTAAATCTGTAATTTGAGAAATGAGATTAAATGTTTGAATCATTGATGATGTTTGTTGGAGGTTATGAATGGGTATGGATCATAGTTATTGTTGGCGTATTACTATTTGGTGCCAAGAAAATTCCTGAACTTGCAAGAACTCTAGGTAAATCAAAAGGGGAATTTGAAAAAGGAAAAATAGAAGGCGATAAAGAATTAAAAGATCTCAAAGAAAAAAAAGATCAGTAAATCTTAATTTTTAATTATTTGAACCCCATCTAGTAAATAGATCATGTTCTATGTCAAACTGATCTAAACATTTACCAACAATATGATTTATCATATCATCTATTCCTCGAGGCTTTGTATAAAATTCTGTAACTGGAGGGAGAATGATAACACCTAGTCGTGCTAGCTTTAACATGTTTTCTAAATTAATAGCAGTTAACGGCGTTTCGCGTACTACAAGAATTAATTTACGTGACTCCTTTAATGTTACACCAGCTGCACGTGCAACCAACGTCTCATCATATCCATTTGCAACACTAGACAATGTTTTCATACTACATGGAATAACAATCATTCCATCAGTCTTATGAGTTCCACTTGAAACATTTGCAGCCATATTTGTTTCATCAGAACATTGTGTTGCAAGTGATTTTACATAATTGAGATCATGATCAGTTTCCATCACAATACATTTTTCAGCCCATTCTGACATTATCAAATGAGTTTCTATGTTTAATAGCTTGAGTGTTTCAAGTAATCTTATTCCATAAATAACACCAGTACTACCAGTTATTCCAACCACTAATTTCATACATTCACTTGAATACCAGATAATTTTAATGAATATGTAATAAGCGATTAAATATTAGAATCGAGCATATCCGTTTCTTTTTCTTTACGCTTGTTAAGCCAAATTTTTACTCCACCAGCAGCCATACCTGAAAATAAAATTAATCCTACAAGAACCATTTCAATACTCATGTTATATTTTAGAAATGTGTTGGCTAAAAATATGCTCAACTTCATATTATGGCTACAATACAATTAAAATGTGATTAGAAGACCTGAGATCCAAAAAATTGTTAACGGCTATGATGATCTTAGAATCGCAGTTCTTGGAAGCCATTCTGCACTAGAAATAATGGATGGTGCAAAAGACGAAGGATTAGACACGATTGTTTTTTGCCAGAAAGGTAGAGAAACACCTTATCAACGATTTGATAGAATTGCTGACGAAATTAAGATCTTGAAAAAATTTAGTGAAATGTCATCAACAAAAAATCAAAAAATGTTAAGGGATACTAATACAATAATTGTTCCACATCGATCCTTGACTGCATATCTTGGTTACAATGTGATTGAAAATTCACTGAAAGTCCCAATATTTGGTAATAGAGCACTATTTCAGGCTGAGGAGCGTAACAATAAAAAAAATCAATACTATCTGCTAAAAAAATCCAGGATAAAATACCCAAAAATTTTTAAAAATCCTAAAGACATTAACAAACCTGCTATAGTAAAAGTACAAGAAAAAAAACGCAAATTGGAAAGAGCGTTTTTTACTGTATCATCATTTTCTGATTATAAGAAAAAATCTGAGAGTAAAATTAAACAGGGTATAATCTCAAAAAATGACTTAAAAAATGCTGTTATAGAACAGCTTGCCATAGGAACATATCTTAATTTTAATTACTTCCATACCCCAATTTCGAAAAATGTTGACTTTCTTGGAATAGAAAGACGGCTTCAAACAAACATACATGACTATAATGCTCTTCCCGCAAAGCAGCAATTAGAATTAGATATTGATTTACAAAATATTGAAGTTGGGCATACACCAGCTAGTATTCGAGAATCTTTACTTGAAAAAGTAATAACAATGGGTGACAAATTTGTCGCTGCTGTAAAAAAAGAATATTCGCCTGGAATTATTGGACCATTTTCACTACAAAGTGTAATTACAAAAGATTTGGAAATTATTGTATATGATGTGTCACTTAGGGTTCCAGGAAATCCTATCCTTGCAACAACTAGCCCTTATACAAAATATCAGTATGGACAAACTTTTGGTGTCGGGCGTAGAATTGCCATGGAAATTAAAAAAGCATATGAAGATGACACTTTAAGTAAAATTGTTACCTAGGCTTTCATTGTTTCCTGTAACAAATTTTTTCTAACCAATATTGGTATTTTATAAAATACAGCAAGTGCAATTGCATCAGATGCTCGATAATTTCTTAATACCAGATCTGTTTTACCTGTAAAGTAAAGATTTGCTCTAAGTGCTTGACCACTTTCATAGATTTTCACCTTAACAAGGAATATTTCATTTTCTTCGCAAATTTCTTCAAGCATCTTGTAAATAGTAGGAACGGATTGCTCACCAGAATGGAAGGCTGATATGTGTTTAGCCACTTCGCCTGAAAACGCATGCATATGAAACTCTTTTCCATCATCAGATTTTAACAAAAGTAACCCCTCAATGCCATATTCATCAACAAAACCAATGTGAGTGATTTTCACTATATCATAATCCTTCTCTTGGTTATCATCAATTTTCAAGACGGAAATCCTCATTTGGTAGGGAAATGGCTTTCTAATAAGCATAAATTATAGTTTGTAAAAATTTTTGTTATAGATGGAAAAACATAAAACAAAAACTAATGATAGAATGTTTATAATTATTGGGTTCGTTGTGATCGGTATAATTTTTGTGTTATATTCAAATACAGATGATTTTTCAATAACAACAGATTCGATACAGGCTATTGAAAGACTGGCAATTGGATTCTATGTTATTTTGTTGATGTCATTTGGTGCAATTGGATATGGTATTTATCGTTACCACCAGCGAAAAGCTATAGAAAATACCAATGGAATTTTAGCCATTATTGCTAAAACTACTATGAATTCTAAATCAAGAAAAATATTTGTTGTAACATTCATTGCTTATGGCATGTTTTTTTCCCTAACGGCAGGATTAATTGTATATCAACCTGACGTAATATTTTCACATCATTATGATGCAGTTGTTCCATCAGCACACATGAATACATGTTGCGGGGAGCCGGGATATATGCCAACAATTATTGTGTATATAACGGAGCACATTGGTCTACAAATAATTCCGATAAACTTGGTACTTGTTATAGTTGTTTCATATCTTGTTGGCCTAAATACGGCACTTGCAATAAAAGCGATATCAATAACAAAAAGAAGTGGTGGTTTGACAAGTATTGGTGCTACAACTGGTTTGTTTGTTGCTTGCCCAACGTGTGTAAGCACATTTTTTGCTATTTTTATAGGCTCATCTAGTGCAGTTACATTTACAGTTATACTTACCCAGCTTCAAACACTGTTTGTTGGTATCACTATACCAATCCTTTTACTAACACCGATATTAATTGCAAAAAAAATACAAAAAAAAGATGATGGTTGTACGTTAGACCCTAAAATATGATAAATCGTGTCTTAGTCACAAATAAATCAAAATTGATTTAATTTATTCAAAACAATTTTAAAAATTTCTTCCATGTCAAGCAGAATACATGGAATCGCGTTTTCTTTGCATGCTATACCATTTTCTTTATCACGAGTTATCAAAATCATATTGTTTTCCTTGGCATATTTAATTAGAGAATAGTCAGCATGAAGTTTTAATCCATCCGCCCGCAATTTTTTCACACTATAAGCATCAAAGCCAATTTCCTTCAATTTTTCATCCATTCCATCGTCCATTTCATCAACTAGAATTTTTAATGGTTTTTTTACCATGTTATTATCAACTTGATGTATGATGATTTATTGGTTTATGATTAATATCAAAGGTGTGAAGACATTTTTTTAATTTTTGTTACAATTTGTAATTTTTTATTAACAGATAATTCTGGTTCCATTGTAATAAAAATAGTATATTTTTTAATATACACAGTGATTTGAGTGACATTTTCTCT
Organism: Nitrososphaerota archaeon; assembly: GCA_018263495.1. Lineage (GTDB taxonomy): Archaea > Thermoproteota > Nitrososphaeria > Nitrososphaerales > Nitrosopumilaceae > Nitrosopelagicus. The sequence goes on along the minus strand of JAANXC010000055.1, from coordinate 1,099 downwards.
TTCTGTGTGTACATAACGAACCTTACCAAGTTTCTTATCATATGCTTCACGCATTTTTCGTGCCTTAGCAGCATCCTTACAAAATTTTTCCTGTTGTTTTTGAGACTCCAATGAAGTTTTACGATCTTTCATAATTCCTTCAATTATGTTTCCTTTTAAATCAAGAATTGAAGCAAATCGCATTGCAGTGTTTAGTGCTAAAATATTTTCAACCACATTAAGTAGCTGTTCATCTTTAGTTTGCTTCATGGTACAACACAAAAATTAGACTATATAATTGAATAACCTAATTTACTTTTATACATTTTATTAGTAAATAATCAATCAATTTTTCTTGTGATGCTTTTTTCATTTTCAATAATGATTTGAATAATAAATTTTCGACATATGATGGATATTGTGTTAATATGTTATTTCTTAATCTACGTCTATTTTTATTGTAATAATTAGATAGTGGTTCGAAAACATCGTGCCCGATTTCGGTTTTTTTGATTATTTTAAATTTTTTAGTTGTTTTTGAGATTACAAAATCCTGCTTATAGTGTTCTGATGACCACGTTAACGCTAAGATTCCAAGTTTTTTTACACTTGAATTATTCTTGATTACAGGTATTGCGAATGTAAGAATACCGTCTTTTTTTAGAACACGATGTGATTCAGAAATAAAATGATGAAATGGTTTAAAATGTTGTGCAGATTCAAGTGCAATTACTCTTTCCAGAGAGTTTGTTGAAAATGGTAACATTGTAGATGTAGAATTGATTTCATTAATCATGGAATTTGGTGTTTTTTCCTCAACGATTTTTTTTGCAAGTTGTAACTGAATATAATTAATATTTAGACATGAAATACTAACATCTGGATATAACTTAGTCCATATTATTGCTGGTGCAGACAAACCACTTCCAATGTCAAGTAACGAATTTGCAGATTCTAATTCTGCAAGTTCTCCAATCTTATTACATAATCTATTCTGTGCGTTAACGGGTGATATGTCTTCTTTATGCCAATATCCAAAATTTAGCATATCACCACCAGTAGCTAATTGCATTACTGGAGATAATGTATTGTAAAGATTCACAACGTCATTCTCATTTCT
>JAANXC010000054.1 GCA_018263495.1 Nitrososphaerota archaeon | reverse complement strand
CGCAGAATAAAATTGACGAAACTTTCATCAATGTAATCGCTGATATAACGTGAGATTTTGTAAATTCTGTATTGCCATTGCCGATTGTATAGCAATTCATTTTTTCTAACCTTGTTCCAAGTGCACCAGCCAAAGCAGCCATTGGGAATCCTGCATTAGGACTATCTAGTTTTCTGCTATCACGTTTCATAATGTATAGTGATTCCCTCCAATTATAGCCCAAAATCAATGCGCCTAAGATCATTACTAATCCAGTTAATCTAGATGGGGCGTAGTTCAGTACAGTATCACACTTGGCTCCAAACCAACCCACATTTTTGAACAGGGTTGTCTTGTAGCCGACCATGGAGTCTATAGTGTTTATTGCTCTGTACACAAATGCACCTGGAAGACCAAAAATGGCATAATAAAATAATGGGCCAGTAACTCCATCAACTGTATTTTCACTTACACTCTCCAAAACACCAGACAAAATATGGTTTTTATCTAAATTTTTGGTATCTCTCTTTACAATCATAGAGAGATGATTTCTAGCGGAGTCTAAATCACCTTCCTCAACCGCATCAACTACTGCCAAGGCATGTTTTTGCATTCCTCTAATAGCAATAGTTGTTTTTAGTAATATTGAACCAACAGCGATTGAGACAATCAATGATACAATATCAATAGTGAGTAAACTGATTCCAATGTCTAAAACAACAAGTATTGTACATACAGTTACTACAATTACACTAACAAGTAAGATGCCACCAATCAATTCCTTTCTTACCGAGTTGCTTTTTGTAAAAGGAACAATTAATGCTATTAGTTTTCCAATCCAAGCAGTTGGATGATATTTGGTTTTTGGATCACCTACCAAAAAATCCAATAAAAGAGCAAATGCGACTACGATGATGCCTTCGAGTATCATTACAATAGTTTTTCAATTGCTCTGATATTAAGACTTGACTTGACAACATTGCTTAGCTTCTCAATTTCAGAATCGATCTTTTTTAGGTTCTTACTATTGAGTGCAAGCTGCTTTGAATTTGAAGTTATAGAATCCTCCTCGGGAAGCAGAAATTTGGTCAGTGGAATTGTCCCAAAAACGGGCTTTCCTGTGTTTTGTTTTAGCTTTCTAAATCCAGGTTTAAGAATATCTAAGTCTCCACGAAATTTGTTAAAAACAAAACCTTTGATCATTCTTTGGTATTTTTTTTCTAATAATGACAGGGTACCAACAATGCTTCCAAAAGATCCACCTCTCTCAATATCCGTGATTAAAATTACAGGCGATTTTGTTTTCTCGGCAAGTTTCATGTTTGCAATATCATATTGAGTAAGATTGATCTCGGCAGGAGAACCAGCGCCCTCAATGATAATCAAATCATGATTTTTTTCTAAAGCATGAAACGAACTCAAAACTGTTTTCATTCCATTTTTTTGAATAAACCTCCTGTAATAGTCATCAGCATGCATTTTTTTATAGAATTTTCCTCTTAGGAAAATGGAGCTTCTATAATCACCTAGGGGTTTTAGCAAAATTGGATTCAAGTCTGGTGATATTTCAATACGTGATGCGAGAGCTTGAACTGCCTGAGCACGAGAAATCTCAAAATCTTTTCCTTTGTAGGCGTAGTTTGACATGTTTTGCGCCTTGAACGGTGCTACAGAGAATCCCTTTTCCAGAAAAATTCTGCAGAGTGCAGTAACAAGTGTTGTTTTACCTGCACTGGATGCGGTTCCCTGAACCATTAACGTTTTTGAGATGCTAAATCACCTCTAATGCCTTTAGCAGTTTTATGTTCTCTTTTCTAGTTTTTACTGCAATTCTAATGTAATTCTGGTTTAATCCACGAAATGTGCTACAGTCTCTAATCAGAATTTTTTGTTTGAGAAGTTTCTTTTGCAAAAGTTTTGATTTAATTTTTGTCTTGACTAGAAGAAAGTTTGTTGCTGAAGTATAGCAAGCAAATTTTTTCGATTTTGCTAAATTTGAGGATATGAAATTTTTCTCCTTTTTGATTAATTTACATGTTTTATCTAAAAATGGATGATAACATATTGCTGCACTTGCCGCACGCTGTGCTAGATTGCTTACATTCCAAGGAATCTTGATTTTTTGTAGTGGTTCTATAATTTGTGAACCGCCTACTCCATAGCCAATTCTAATTCCTGCTAAACCAAAAGATTTTGTGAGTGAGCGTAAAATGAACAAATTCTCGAAATTCTTGATATGCTTTATTACAGATTCATCATTTCCTGGTACAAGCTCAATAAATGTTTCATCTACAAATACAATTGTTGATCTCTTCTTTGCCGCTGCAATAATTTTTAGTATTTCATTCTTCGGGATTAAAATACCAGTGGGATTGTTTGGATTACAAATAAAAACACAGCCATTTCTGGGAATTTTCATGATAAATTTTTGTAAATTTTTTGAAAGATCCATAGTTTTGAAAAATGATATTTTACAGTCACAAAGTTTTGCAGAAACTTCATACTCACTAAAAGTTGGTATTGGAATCAAAACACGTGTTTTTTTATTTAGAAAAGTTTTGCAGAAATTGTAAATTATTTCTGTTGCGCCATTCCCAACAACAATCTGCTTTTTTGGAATATCGGTAAACCACGCCAAGTTTGCACGTAAATCCGTAGAATTTGGATCAGGATACTCTGAAATTGAATCCAAATGCTTTTTCAAATAGCGTCTTACGCCTGGATGGCATCCTAATGGGTTTACATTTGAACTGAAATCAATCACATTAACATCAGGATTTTTTGTGCCATATTTCCCTCCGTGTGAGGCTGGAATGTGTGACTGTGCTGATTTGTTTGGATGAATTTTCACATTATAGATAATTAATTGCCAATATAGTGTGTTTTGGTTATTGCTAACGATTATTAATTGAAAACTTGAAAATGACTCAATGAAAAAGAAAGTAGCGATAATTGGAGTTACTGGAGCGGTAGGACAAGAGTTTGTCCAATCCTTGAATGACCATCCATGGTTCGAGGTTACACAAATTGCCGCATCAGAGCGTTCAGCTGGAAAAAAGTACATTGATGCTATAAGAGATGACAGTGGGATAGTTGCTTGGGATGTTGGCGGGGAGATCCCAGACTACATAAAGGATATGTCAGTCTTAACAATTGACGAGATTAACGTAGCAGAATTAGATTTAATTTTCTCAGCAGTAGAGTCACAGGCTGCAAGAGATATTGAGACAAAATTTGCAAAAGATCTTCCTGTAATATCAACTTCATCTGCATATAGATACGAAGAGGATGTTCCAATACTTATTCCAGGAGTAAATGATGAGCAGGCAGAACTGCTTGAAGTTCAAAAGAAAAACCGTAACTGGAAAGGTTGGGTAGCACCGCTACCAAACTGTACTACTACTGGTTTAGCTATCACACTAAAGCCGCTGTTTGACAAATATGGTGCGAAGAAAGTCATGATGACTTCAATGCAAGCAATCTCTGGTGGTGGAAAGACTGGGGTATCTGCAATGGGAATTACTGATAATATACTTCCATACATTCCAAAAGAAGAAGGCAAGGTAAAAAAAGAGACCAGAAAGATTCTAGGTAAACTAAAGGACGGTAAGATCGAAGATGCAGACATTAGAGTTAGCTGCACATGTACACGTGTTCCTGTAATTGATGGACATACTGAATCAGTCTTTGTTGAAACAGAAAAGGAAATTGATCCAGCTTTAGCAAAGGATACCTATGAAGCTTACAACAAAGAAATTTCAGTCACAGGATTACCATCAGCTCCAAAAGACTACTATGCATTTCATGAAGATCCAACACGACCACAACCAAGAATGGAGAGAGAAGTTGGTGATGGCATGACTACAACAATAGGTAGAGTCGAAAAGGAAGAGCTGTTTGATAATGGAATAAAGTACATGCTATTCTCACATAACAAGAAGATGGGATCTGCAAAAGGTGCTGTTCTCCTAGCTGAGATGCTATACAAAAAAGATAAGATTTAAAGAAAAAAATTATAAAAATTTCAATAATAGCTTTATTAATCCGAAAAATATGTAATGTCTCAGGTGTTTTAAACGGCAAAAGTGGATAAAATAGATCAAAAGATTTTATCAGAGCTTAGTAAGGATTCATCAATCTCAATTCCAAAACTTTCTGAAAAAATTAACGCCAACTCTTCAGTAGTTTATAGCAGGATAAAGCGATTAATAAATAAAAAACTCATTGAGCGATTTACAATTGAGATTAACAATAAGGAATTAGGGTTTGGTGTAAAGTCAATAACAGGAATTAACATGGATTCAAAGCAACGAGATAATGTTATCCAAGAATTATTCAAGATCCCAGGTGTGAGAGAGGTTGCGGAAGTGACCGGTAGGTTTGACATACTGGTAACAATGTATGCCGAAAACCTGAATGATATGTATAAGATTGTTTCAGATAATATTGGCAAAATTCAAGGAATTGTAGGCTCTGAGAGTTTTATAGAAATGAAGACGCGAACAAAACAAATGCCCTATATGTTAGAATAGTGATACAGATCTGAGAATAGAGTGATGATTAATGCAAACTTTTAACACAAAATCAAATATCGCTGTATACTACGAGCTGACAAAACCAAAGATCTGGTACCTTCTTGTGTTTACTGCCTTTGGTGCAGCCATTACTGCTTCAAATGTTTTCAACGTTCCAATTTCTCTTGAAACATGGGCATTACTCCTTGGAGGAGTAGCTGCCGGTTCTGCTGCTGCGAATACGTTGACAAATTATCATGACAGAGACATTGATGCGATAATGGAGAGAACGAAAGGTAGGCCCATCCCAAGTAGACGAATCTATCCTGCAGAAAAGGCTAGGAATTTTGGACTTGTGCTTGCTGCAATATCATTAGCATGTGCTTTTGGCATATGTTTTACCGCATCATTTTGGCAAGGCATTTTAGCTGGTTCCTTTATGGCATTTGGATTAATTGATAACATTTTGGTGTATAGTTATGGCCTAAAACGTAAAAGTAGATCAAATATTGTTTTGGGAGGATTCTCAGGCGGTGCACCAGCATTAATTGGCTATGTTGCTGTAACTACAACTGGTCTTTGGGACTTTGGTCTTGTTATAGCTGGATTAGTCTTTGTTTGGATTCCAATGCACATTTGGGCACTAACTTTACACTTTAAGGATGATTACCAAAAAGTAAACGTTCCAATGTTAACTGCGGTACAGTCAGAAAAAACTTCTGCAAGAATAATTGCTGGTACAACACTAATGATGGTACTCTTTAGCGTAGTTCCATTTTTCCTAACACATGATAATGGAGAGCCATTGATGCATGAAGTTTATTTGTATACTGCAATTGCGTCTGGAGTTTTAATGGTGGTTCTGAGTTTCTGGGTTGTTGCAAAACCAAGCGAAAAGGCTTCATGGGTTTTGTTCAAGTTTTCAAGCCCATATTTGGCTGTACTTTTCATCGCATTAATGGTGGACTCTGTTCTTTAGTTTGGTCAAAGAGGGTTATTCATGGAAATAATGGGCAGAGGTTTAAGCCAGATTGTTCAGGAAACACCACAATACTTTCATCTGCTTTCAAAATATGCAGGTTGGAAACTCTTCAAAAGGAGAAGTCCAATATTTGGCTCTGCAGATATCATTAACGAGTGTAATTTACACTGCGAACACTGCTATTGGTGGCTAAATAGAAAAGAGAATGAGGAATTAACCCTTGAGGAATGGAAACAGGTAATTGATGAGAAATTCAAAAAACGCCATGTGTTTGCTGTAACAGTTGTTGGCGGCGAGCCCATGATGAGACCAGACGTTGTAGAATTGTTTGCCAAAGAATTCCCAAAACGATCCTGTATAGTGACAAATGGAAATTATCCACTGAAAAAATTCAAGGGGCTTTATTTTTACTGGGTATCAATTGATGGTGATCAAAAAATTCATGACACCATTCGCGGAGATGGCACATGGGCTAAAACAAGAAAAAATGTAATTGATTATGTTGAAAATAATGGTGACAAGGCATACAAAGACATTTGGATTTCAATGACCATAAACTCCAGAAATTACAAGACCGTCAGAAAGGTAATTGAGGACTGGCGTGAATATACGAATAAAATTGGTGTCCAATTCCACACTCCGTTTATGAAAGGTGATCCATTATGGCTTCCATTTGGAGAAGAAAGAGATGCAGTAGTTGACGAATTGATAGATTTACAAAAAACACAATATAGAGACTATATCTCAAATCCTAAAAACCAATTAGAACTAATGAAGAAAAATTGGGGTGGAAAAGGAACAACCCCAATAGACTGCCCCACATGGGCAATTGTCTCCGTTGACCACTTGGGCAGGGAGAAAAGACCATGCTGCATCGGAAGTGCAGAAAAAGATTCTATGAAGCCAAGATGTGAGGAATGTGGTCTCGGCTGCTATTCGATTTTTGTGGGCAGTGGAATTAAGGGCTGTTAAGATTTAACCTGCATTCCCCTTTGTGACTTGACGATGTACTTGTCTCTCACCCGTACACTAACCCACTCAATTATCAAGACTGTTGCAAGAACAACCAGCATGAAAACTGCAGCCTTTCCATACTCAAAGAACTTGATGTAGTTAATGATGTAAAATCCAATTCCGCCTGCGCCTACGAGACCAAGAATGCTTGTCTGCCTAATGTTATAGTCAAAAATATACAAAATCTGGCTGAGCAAATGTGATGCAGATTCCGGCAATACAACAAATCTGATCAGCTGTAGTTTGGAAACTCCAATAGCACCTACTGCATCCATGGGGTCAGCATCAATGGCTTCGATGGCCTCGTATTGCAGCTTTGCGATAAATCCAACTGTGTACATGATGATTGCTAGTACTCCTGCAAACGGACCAAGACCAACTATAATCACAAATAAAATTGCCCAAAGTATAGAAGGGAAAGTACGGATGGCGGCAAGCAGTGCACGAACTGGTACGTAGACAAATTTATTGTTCAAATTTCTAGCAGCTAGCAAGCTTAATGGGAGTGCAATTGCAACACCCACCACAGTTCCAATAAATGCCATCTCAATTGTTTCTAACATGGACCAGAATGCGGTTACAAAAAGTGAGGAATCTACTTCTGTAATCTCTTGCAACATGATTCCAATGTTTGGCAGTCCCTCTGCAAAGTCTCTTGGGTCTGCATCAACATTGACAGACATGACTACAACACCTGCAATAATTAGTCCGATGATTAGGTTATTCTTTTGATTCATTGCTAAACATCTCCAAAATTTCTCTTTGCGTGAAATTTCCTGACTGAAAGTCGACAATTCTGTCTCCCTCAACTCCAATCTCAAGAATCTTTTCGCCTTCCTTGATCACTGCAACTCTATCAGCATACTCTAATGCAAGTTGAAGGTCATGATGAACCATTATTGCAGTAAGTTTCATTGTTGCTTGTGCTTTTGCCAAGACATCCATGATCTCTCGTGCGGTCACATGATCCAGTTCGGATACAATTTCATCTGCAAGAATAATCTCTGGTTTTTGGACAAGAGCTCTTGCTATTGCAACTCTTCTCTTTTCGCCACCACTGAGCATGTATACCTGTCTCTCAGCTTTACCCTGAAGGCCAACTTGTTTTAGAATTTTTTTTGCGTTATCAATCTCTAAATCACAAAATTTTTTGAAAAATGAATTGAACCCGCTAACACGAGGTAGGGCTCCAATCAAAACATTCTCAAGTACCGTAGAATTTTTTATCAAGCCAAGATTTTGTGGAATATAGCCAATTTTGTGCATAAATGACTTGAATTTTTTGTCAGATGTATTGGGAATTTTATAATCAACCATGATTTTCCCCCTGCTTGGGTTCATCATGCCATTTATCAGCCTCAATAAGGTAGATTTTCCCGAACCTGATTGCCCAACGATCGCATAATTGGCTCCTCTAGTAATTGACATCTGGACATTTTTTAACACATAATTCTTCGAGTCATATGAAGCAGAAACATCATTCATCTGAACGATTGAAAGTGTTGATATTGATGGGGATGAGGATCCTTTCTGTTCTTGCATATCAATTAGTTATTTTGGAATATCGTAATTCTTCTTCTCAAAAGTTGCTTTCTCGATTCCAGGTAATAGGTCTAGATATTGTCCAAAGTTACCAATGTGCATCTCAGCAGTTGTTGGTAACAACGCATCAGCACCATAGATGTCTTTTAAAATTTGATTGTTATCCTGATGGTTCAGTTTCACCATCGAGTCGACCAAATGCTGTTTTGTCTTATCTGAAAGATTATTTGATGCAACAAAGACATGAGATGGTACTAGACCAAGCGTCTCAACTTTTTTGAGTTGAGCTTGCTGTTCTGGAGTCAAGTATTTTTCTGGAGCAATGTCAGAACCAAATGACATTTCAACTGAGCCATTCAAGAGCAACTCAAGTGCTGCCTTGTATCCTCCGCCAAAGGCATGATATTCAAATGACTCATCTAATGCTTTCTTTAATGCGACAATGTCGTCTCCTTCTACTGTGATTAAACCACGGTCAACTAGTGTACCAACAGGTCTAACGAATCCTGATGAACCAGTAATGCTAGTAAAAGCTACCTTGTTTCCAATTGCTTCATCAATTGATGAGTAGTTTGAATCAGCTCGTTGCCAAACAGTTGCATAGTAACCAACTTTACCTTTCTTCACTTCAGCCATCACAACTTCAGCATTTGCTCTGTCGTGTGCAATCCAACCAGGTCCCGTATCCATGAATGCGGCGTCAATATGTCCAAACTTTAGCCCTTCAATGATTATTTCATAATTTGTTGGTACAACAATTTTGACATCCACTTTTCCATTAAATTCAGATTCCAAAAATCTTGCAAGAGATTCAGCCTTTGGTGATAGTTCATCTGCTTTTTCAGATGGTATGAAACCAATCGTGAGTTCAGTGATACCAAAGTTTTGTGATGATACATCAATAATTCCAGAATCAATCAGATATTCCATCGAGTTAACAAATTCTGTCTCGGAAATCTGATCATCTGCCCACCAGCCTGCCGTGTTTTTAACCCAAGCTGGAACAGAATCACTTTGTGCTGAAGCCGCTAATGGGAAGGCAGCAACTCCAGCAATTAGTGCAAAAAGCAGAATGGTCTTTCTAGTCATGACTTTTGATTTTGCACTCAAAGTATTTTCTTAGGTTTAGCTAAGTTATTTAAA
>JAANXC010000053.1 GCA_018263495.1 Nitrososphaerota archaeon | reverse complement strand
CTTCCGATCTTTATGTACGCGTCAGTAATTTTACTATCATACATTTTTCTGTACAAATTATGTTTTCTAATTTTTTTTAATTCAGAATTAATATATTCAAACTTATGCTTCAAGGTTTATCTCATTAATCATTTCAGCGTCTTTTTTTATCGCATTACCGCCCATAGTTAGGTATCCAGCACTAATTATCCCATTTGCACCGCTAAGTAGTAATTTTTGCCCATCATCTTTTAGATTAACTTCTCGTCCACCTGAAATTTTGATTATTGATTTTGGTAAAAGAAATCTTAGTGTACTGAATACCCGCAAGATCTCTGTAATATCTAATTGTGTCTGAAGTTCTAGTGGTGTTCCAGGCATTGGAACCAACATATTGACAGTAACTTCTTCAGGCTCTAATTCTGAGATTTCCAAAATTAATTCTTCACGCTGTTTTCTAGTTTCACCAAGACCAATTATTCCACCGGTACAAAGTTCTAAACCAGCATTTCTGGCGATTTTTAGTGTTTTTACTCTATCATCATATGTATGAGTTGTACAAATTTCTGGGAATTTGCTACGTGAAGTCTCCAAGTTATGGTTGTATCGTTTTACTTGAAGTTTTTTTAGTGTTTTAGCTTGTCTGTCAGTTAAAAATCCAAGACTACATTCAACTGAAATTCCAACTTTTTTATTAATCTCTTCAATAATTGTACATACTTTTTCGAAATCAAGTGTGTTAGGTTCTCTCCATGCAGCAACAAGACAGAACGAACCAGCACCATCATTTTTTGCATTCAGTGCCTGTTCAACTATTTCTTCTGGTGGTGGAAGTTCGTATCCAGTTATTTTCGTATTAAAAAATGCTGATTGTGAACAAAATGTGCAATCCTCACTACAAAAATTTTTTTTAATATTTGCTAATTCTTCAATATCAACTTTTGAACCATGAAAATGTCTTGTTATACGGTTAGCAGCATCTGATAAATCTAGAAGGAATTCATTGCTGATATTAAATAATTCAGATATTATTGGCTCAATTATTTTTTTGCCATTTATGACGTCATCACGGCAGTTTAAGATCATTTCACGTTTTTGATGCATTAATTTTTTTAATTTCCATGTATAATTAAGCGTTAACCATCATATTTTTTCAGGTTAACTATTATTTAGTAATCAATAGTAGTTACCGAGTAATGAAAAATCAAAACCATTTGTGGCATCCAAACACACAGATGTTAGAATGGACAAAGTTTCCAAAAATTGTTCGTGGTGATGGAATGTGGTTAATTGATGAAGACGGGAATAGATTACTTGATGGTGTGGCAAGTATGTGGTGTAACGTTTGGGGCCATTCTAAAAGGGAATTAATTAATGCAATTATTATGCAGGCAAAAAAACTTCAACATTCTTCACTGTTCAATCTTACAAATGAGCCATCTGAATTACTTGCTAAAAAATTAATAAATATATCGCCAAATATGGATCAAGTCTTTTTTTCTGATAATGGTTCAACTGCTATGGAGATTGCAATAAAAATTGCATTACAATATTGGACCAATTTAGGATTTAGTAATAAAAACAAAATTGCTACACTTGAAAATGGATATCATGGTGATACATTTGGTGCAATGTCAATTGGATATGTACCAGAATTTTTTTCAAAATTCAAATCTAAATTATTTTCTACTTTACAATTTGAGGTTCCTAGAAGTTATAATTTACCTAAAAATGTGACAGAGAAAGAGTTTGAAAACGATTGTATTAAAAAAATTGAAGATAGACTATCTAATGATAATTCAGTTGCGGCATTTGTTATGGAAAGTGGTGCACAAGTAGCTGGTGGTGTAAATATTTATCCAAAAAACTTTCAAAAACGTGTTAATATTATATGCAAAAAGTATAATGTGTTATTTGTTTTAGATGAAATTGCTACAGGATTTGGTAGACTTGGATCAATGGTTGAATATAAAAAACAAAACTGTTATCCAGATATTGTTTCCTTCGGAAAAATGTTAACTGGTGGGTATTTAACATTTGCAGCAACATTAACAACAAAAAAAGTTTCAAATTCATTTTTAGGTAGATTTTCTGATAAAAAACATTTGTTTCATGGTCATACATATACTGGAAATCCTATAGCTGCATCTTTGGCGCTTGAAAATTTAAAATTATATGATAAAACAAAATTAATACAAAAAATCCAAAAGACATCCAAAATTCTTGAAAACAGAGCAAATGAATTTTATGAATTAGATATAGTAGGTAATGTTAGACATAAAGGCATGTTAATGGGGATTGAATTAATTAACAATAACTCAAATAAAACAAGAAAATCAATCAATAAAATCGTTTTTGAGGAAGGAAAAAAACATAATATATTTTTTAGAACGCTGGGAAACGTTGTGATGTTGGTACCACCACTTGCAATATCTAACAAGGAAATTAATCTACTGATCGATGGTACAATAAAAACAGTTGAAGGAATTTCAAAGTTGTTAAAATGAAACCACTTTTTATTACTGCTACTGATACTGATATTGGGAAAACCTATGTTTGCGCAGGTCTTGCACATTCATTAAAAAAATTGGACATTGACGTAGGAATTATGAAACCGTTTGCCTGCGGCATTAAACAAAAAACTGGATTTTCATCTAACGATCTTACGATACTTGCTAATGCAGCCATGGTTGATGATGATGAAACCATAATAAACCCATTTTTTTTTCCTGTACCTGCGTCACCATATACAGCAGCAAAAAACTTAGGTGTTAAAATAGACATTGCACACGTAATGGAATGCTTTAGAAAATTAGATAAAATTCATGATATCATATTAGTTGAGGGAATTGGCGGTATTATGACTCCAATTTTAAAAGACTATGCCATTATAGACTTGATAAAAGATCTTGATGCAAATACAATCATTGTTACGAGCTCAAAGATTGGAACGGTAAATCATACTGTTTTAACTTCTAATATATGTAAAAATATGAATATTCCAATCAAAGGATTGATCATAAATAATTTTGATTCTACAGGATATCCTATACCTGAGCTTGAACGAGATCTAAGCGCATTAACTGATTTACCTGTATTATGCTCTTTACCACATATGAAAAAATTTGATCTGTCTAAATATTCGGATCTCATTCAAGAAAAAGTGGATATCTCAACTTTAGTTAGTTAATACTTCCTTGTTAATTTAATCAACAAAAGCATAATGACGTTCGCCTTTACTTTCAGTTGATGTTTTTACATCAACTATAACGAATTCTTTGTTTGCTGAACGGATATTTTCTTCATATGTACGCTTATTTTCATGAAGTTCTTCGTATTCATCTAGAGACAGCTTAGTTCTTGGTCCAAGTTCTGCTTCAAGATTCATATCTTTTACAACTTGGTCATATTCAGGTTGTATTACACCACTAAAGATCATAGCACTAGCCCCACTTCCGTAAGAACAAAATCCTACACGCTTCCCTTCTAAGTCAATTCCCTTTTGGTATTCAAACTCTAAACTACTTCTAAATCCAAGATATAATGAAGCAGTATACAAATTACCAATCATTTTAGATGCAATTAGAGAGCTAGCAAGTTTTGATTCATAAAGTTCAGCATACATTTTAGTGCCTGTAAATAATTTTGTAAATTGATGATCATTAGCCATAAATTCTGAATCCTCAAGAACTGATTCAATTGTTCCACGTGGATCTTTTGGAATTGGCTCTTCCATTCCTATTTCTTCAATAATTTTTTTCCATCTTGGTAAATCTCTCCATTCATGTCTAACAAGATAAGCAAGAGCCTTTTTACCCATGTTACTGTATGGAAGATGCATGTTTAGATAATCAACATAATCAAGAATGGTCTCACCATCCTTTAGTTTGATTAATCCTGATTCTTTTACTTTTCTTTTATAATTGATTAGTGCATTTTTTACTTGAATTAAATAAAGAAGATTAGAATACTGTCCATGTACAATTGGTGTTTCTTTTCCAAATGGTCTGTAAAAATCATATTCGTTCTTGATTGATGTTGATGTAACTTTAGGATCAAATGATAATAATCTAGGATTATCATTCAATAGCATTGCAACAGCACCTGCACCCTGAGTTACTTCACCACTTGAACCCAAGTCATATTTTGCAATGTCTGAAACAACCACTAGTGCATACTTATCTTCAGCCTCACCGGCTCTAATCCAATTAGTGTTATCATATAATGCATATGAACCGCTAACGCAGGCAAATTTACATTCAATTCCACCGCAGTGTCCAAAAGTATCTTTACCGTAAACTTGTTCTAACATTCCTATAACATACGAATTCATAGCCTTTGATTCGTCAAATGATGATTCAGTTGCAACATACAATCGGCCAATTTTATCAGGAGTTAGTTTGTTTTTTTGCATGACTCTTAGACAAGCATTTGCCGCAAGACATGCAGGATCCTGATTTGTATCAACAATCGCCATTTGTCCAATTCCTAATCCACGTTCTAATTTTCCTGGATCTAGGCCTCTTGCTTTAGCAAAATCACCTGCATCAAGATAAAGCCTAGGAATGTAAATTGAAATATCATCTATACCTGCTGCCATGAGCTAGCCTTTCTAACTTAGAATATATACATTTCCTGTTAATTTTTTCAGATCTTATTAACAAATTTTGATATCATAAGAATGTGATCTAAAATCACTGTTTTTTGAGTGAGTATGTAAATAAATGGTAGACTCTAAAATTAATCATGAAGAAAATATTTGTAAATGGATATGGATCAATTGGCAATCGTATTGCAAAATTCATCAAAGATGATCCTGATATAGATATAGTAGGAATTGGAAAACATTCAGCAAATGAAAAAGTACAGCATGTTATTAATGATGGACTTTCTGTTTATGTTCCTAAAGATAAAATTGATAATTTCAAAAATTATGATATTTCGGGCTCAATTGAATCTGTACTAGATGATTGTGATTTAGTAATTGATGCATCACCAGGCGGTAATGGATTCGTTAACAAGAAAAATATTTACGAACCAAATGGCATTAAGGCTATTTTTCAGGGTGGTGAAACCATTTTTAATGATAAATCAGTAGCAGACATTCTTTTTAATTCTAGGGTAAACTATGCTGAAGCGTTTGATAAAAACTATGTAATGCAAGGAAGTTGTAATGTAACTGGTATGGGTAGAATTCTAAATCCATTGAGAGAAAAATATTCTGATAAATTATCTCGGTTTGATGCAACATTAATAAGAAGATGGGCTGACCTTGAACAAACTGATAAACAAACTGTTGATACTATTGAAATGACAGAACAGCCACATCATGGAACTGATGTAAAAGCATATTTTGGAAAAAATGCGCCGTTATTTGTTAGAGCAATTAAAGTGCCTACTAAACAAATGCATTTACATATTATGGATATACGTTTCAATGGAAACGCTCCAACTTCAAATGAAATTCACGAATTATTTAAGAATGAATATGGCGTTGCAATTCTATGGACAGCTAAGGGAACAAAAGATGTTCGTGACTTTGCTGAATCTACAAAATTTCATTTTAAGGATACAAATATGCTACATATTCATGCTAATATGACTACGTCTACAGGCGATACAATTCAATTAATGTACTCCGATGATCAAACGGGCATTGTAATCCCGGAAAATTATATGTTATTACAGGCAATGCTATTTCAGCGTGATTATAAAGATGCACTAAAACGGACAGAAAAATTGTTCAATATGAATCAAAAGAAAAAATTACTAGAAGAACATTTTTCAAAAAAAGATTAAATTCCAACTTTTTCAATTCTGATTTTTTCAGGTTTGTTACCCAGAACCTTTTCTACAATAATACGAAGCGAGCCTATGACTATTTTATCGCCTTCTTTTGGAATATCACGTAATTTCTCATGTAATAAACCACTCAATGATGCATAATCATCTCCCTGTGGTATGTTGGTTTTAAAAATTTCATTGATTTCATCAATTTCTATATCGCCGTTAGTGATTATTGTATCACTGCCTTCTCTCTGAAAATTAGATTCTGTTACATCAG
>JAANXC010000052.1 GCA_018263495.1 Nitrososphaerota archaeon | reverse complement strand
AGCTTTTTCCGGTAACCATGTACCTTTGGCATATGAGCCACCTAGCTCAAAACCAACTACTTGAGCATGTTTTTCTATACATTGACTTACTAAATCACAGGCTTTTTTGGCAACACGTTGTTTTTTTTGCTGCAATTTTTTTGGCGGAGTAGCCTCTTTTTTTGCATAGTTTAAGATTGAATTCATTGCTTTCCTTTCACAACCAACAGATCTGTATAAATTGGACCATTAGGCGTAAGTTCGCTTTTCTTTAATTTAATTTCTGAGACTGTTTGCTTCCCAAAATAATATGCCGAAAATTTTTCTAATTTATCTGATATACCTTCAATCTTGTTTTTTACTCTGAATATGGTCACATGCGGTTTGAATTTTTTATCTGGACTAAAACCAAGCTGTGAGAGCTGCGAGCGTATCACCTCTGCCAGTTTTTCAAGTTCATTGACGCCATCATTGACTCCAATCCAAATTACCCGTGGAGAATTTGGTTTGGGAAAAACCCCAATGCTCGCAAAACTTATCGAAAATGCAGAAAATTCTATACTGTTTAATGCATCAGAAATTTTTCCTATCATCTCCTCCGAAACTTCTCCTAAAAACTGTACAGTAAAATGCATGTTGTGGAGTTCTACCGGTTTAGCTTTGATGTTTAATTCAGTCTGAATTTTATGAATGGAGTTTAAAACATCTTTGTTATTTACTTCAATTGCAACAAACGTTCGCATTATATTTTTTTGATAATGTGTTTTTAATGAATTCCGGTAGCTTCATAGACTAGAATTAGTAAACAATTTCATCTTGGCAAAGCTGATAGTTTGTCTCACTGGCATGCCGGGTTCTGGTAAATCAACCATCGTATCTGCATTGAAGGCTAGAGGTCTTGAGGCTTTGAATTTAGGCGATGGTGTTCGTGCTGAGGCAAAAAGACGCACTATAGAACCAACTGGGGACAACTTAGGCAAGCTGATGTTAGAATTACGTGAGAAAAATGGACCTGGTGCTATTGCCGATCTACTTACTGAACCAATAAAAAATTCTCAATCTAAAGTAATTATTATTGATGGTGTAAGATCAACCGCAGAGATTGAAGTTTTAAAGAATGCTGGTTCCGTAAAACTATTATCTATAGATGCGGCAGCTGATACTCGCTACAAGTTTTTGAGCTCCCGTGGACGTTCAGACGATCCTACAACAAGGGAAAAATTTGAAGAGCGTGATAACAGGGAGCTCGGTGTCGGAATTGGTGAATCCATAGCAATAGCGGATGAAACCATTGTTAATAGTGACATTACATTAGACGAACTTACTGAACGAGCATACAAAGTAATTGAAAAATGGATTGACACTTGAGATCCTTAGATGTAGATTGTAAAGTATCCGCTTATTGCACCATAAACGCATCAGAAGATATTAACAAAGTTCGAGCATCTCTATCAAATGTTCTAACTGATATAGATGAAAAGGCAACTGGTGATTCTTTAGTTGCAAATTCAAACAACTATGAATCCTTAACGAAAATCTATGAAACTATGAGAACAAGAAAGACCAAAAGTGCATATCGTAGGCATCTAATGCGTAACATGACAGAAGACTCTACCTGGTTTTATCTTAACAAACAAGCTGCCTTTGCAAATGTTATAGTTCTTTGTGACGAAGCAGACGAATCACCTTTGGGTCCAATAAAGGTAGTATTACATTCTACAAATATTGAAGATGTGATAGAATGGCTTGTATCTGATGCTGAATAATTTCAATCACACAATATTGATTTTTAATTGATCCTTAGCAGCTATTACAGAATTATGAACAGCCTTTGCTTCCTCCAACAAAACATTTTCGTTTTTATACCTAGCAGAAAAATGTGTCAGAATCAAATTTGAAACATTTGCATTTTTTGCAAAAGTAGCAGCTTCCTTTGCAGTAGAGTGACAAGATTCTACTGCTTTTTCTTTCAGCTCATCTGAAAAAGTAGAATCAAAAACCAGATAGTCACAATTTTTAAAAAACTCTTCTAGTTTTTTTGTTGGTCTTGTATCACCAGATATACCAATCTTTTTTCCAGGAACTTTTGGTCCCATAACTTCGGAAGGTTTTATTGATTTGTTTTTAATCACAACTTCTTCTCCCTGCTGTAACTTGTGCCATAACTCTCCCTTTGGAATGCCAAGCGAATTAGCTTTGTCAGGATAAAATGTTCCAGGCTTTTCTTTTTCCTCAAAAAGAAAAGAAAACGTTGGCACAGAATGTTCCGCCTCGCAGGCATGAACTTGATATTTTTCTTCGTCAACAACCATTCCCTCATTTACTGGTGTTATTAGAACAGGAAACGATAACCCAAAATTCATAATTTTTGTATTTGCAGCAATAAGCTCTTCAATGCCTTTTGGACCATAAATCTCAATGGGCTCTGTTCTATTTTGCAGAGTCATTGTTTGTAAGAATCCTAAAATGCCAATACAGTGGTCTCCGTGTAAATGTGTAACAAAAATTTTCATTTTTTTGTTCCATCCCAGGTTTGATTTTAGGTAAGAAATTTGTGCACCCTCTCCTGCATCAAACATCAAGATTTCTCCATCTTTTACTAAACAAATGCATGTAGTGGAACGTTCAAGTGTAGGCTGCGCACCACCGGTTCCTAAAAAAGTAAGTTCCATCATTTTATCGAATTGATTCTGCTATTACCCCAGACACGTCAACTTTTGAAGTGCTTCTAGGTATGGTGTTTGTGCTTATGATTTGAGATGCACCAGCTTTTTTGATTTTCCTTTCTGCATCTCCTATAAACAGTCCATGTGTACATGCAACAAAAACTCGTTTACATTTTTGCCTCTTGAGAAACTGAGTAGCCTTGATCACACTACCACCAGTACTTATTATATCATCAACCAAAATCAAGTCCCTTCCACGAACGTCTACTTTGGAAGATTGGATCCGTACTTTTCCAGTATTTCTATTCCTAGATTTTTTTAATGTAATAGAATCAGCGTTTAACAAACTGGCGAATTTTTTTGCTCTTAGAGCTCCACCCATGTCGGGCGAGACAATCAACGCATTTTTTAATTTTATCTTTTTGAAATATTTGGCAAGCTCCGGAATGGCAGAGACATTTTCCTTGGGAATTTTAAAGTGATTTAGTGCTGTTTTGCTGTGTATATCAACGGCAATAATTTTTTTTGCACCCGCTGCCTGGAGCATCTTTGCAACTATTGACATGGTAACTACTTCTCCACTCAGAAATTGTCTATCCTGTCTGGCATAGCCCATGTATGGTATTACTGCATAGATCTTTGAGGATACATTTCTAGCCTGAGAAATAATCGATAATGCTTGCAATAGGTTTGTGTCAACAGGCGGATATGTGGACTGCACTACTAGTACAACACTATTTTTTGGTATGCGCCCGAATGTAATCTTGCTTTCACCATCTGGGAAAACCCTTGTTTTTGCTTCTACATATGGAGCCTTTATTCTCCTTGCAATCCGTTTTCCTAGGTCTTTAGATGCGCTTCCCGCAATAACAGCAAACTTGACCAACATTTCAACGAAATGAAACAGATTCTTAAGTCTTCAGAAAGCGCTAATCGCCTTCGCCACGAGACAAGTCACCGATTCCAAACTCATCAACAACTTGTTTCCTGTTACTTTCACGTTCAGCAATTTCATTTTCTTCCCGCTTTTCATCTCCTTGGTAAACGGTTCTAATTGGCCATGGAATCCTGATATCATATTTTTTAAATTCTTCATACATTATTAGCCGCATTGTGCTTTTCATTTTGAATTGCGCTCCGTATGATCTAACATAGACCCAAACTGAAAAATCAAGAGAAGAGTCATTGAACTTGTTAAACCGGACAGTCGGCTGTTCTATGTCCATATGAATATTCTTATCACAACCACAGCTTGGTTTGTTTTGATCAAGATATGGACAACGCTTCTGCACTGCAACATGACTTCCCTTTGAATCTTTTACTTCAATTAGTGCACGTTTCCCAATTTTAACCAAGATGGATGCGACTTGTTTTGGATCGTTAAGATAGGATACCCCAACATCAACTATAGCAGGCACAAACTCTATTTCCTTTGTAAAATTAACAATCTCTGCAGTAACCAACTGCCGTGTGGGAATAATTGCAAGTGACTCATTAAGTGCATGTCTTATGTAAGTAACTCTAGGAGTTATTCTATGCACGATTCCATTATAACCACTTGCTAACTGAATACGATCTCCTTCAGTAAACACTTTGTCTTTTCTAATTAGAATATATGCAAAATAATTTTCCAATGTTTCTTTTAGTGCTAATCCAACTCCTAGGGCTAAACCACCAGTTGCCGTAGCCAAAACAAAAAGATCAACACCCCACCATCCAACTACGCCAATAACCGAGGCAATAATAATTCCAACGGGAAGAATCTGCTTAGCCGTCTTTGGAACAAGCTCTTGCCGTAATTCAGCATGCCCTGCAGGTTTTGAGGCAGGAATTATCGGATCATATCCATTCAGTCTTTTTTCTTCTCTCCATAAATCAATTGTATAGATTTCTTGAGGTTTTGCACCAGCTGTAAGCTTCCTACCCGTTGCATTATTTCCACTTTCGCAGTCATTGAGATATTTTCGATATTTTTTCCTCTCTGCCTTCTTCCATTCTTCAAAAGGATCCTTCACCAGCTTTTCATAACTTCCTATTGCAACCCCCTTACTTGTTCGATAATTTTCCAAAAAGCCTAGTCCTTCTTTTGTTTGCAGATTTTTTTCAAACTCTTCCTTCGTCATATCCTCCGGAACTGTCCTTGGTGGAATCCATTTGAATATTTTATAGAACAAATCATCCTCATCATCTACAAAGCCCTTCATCTCCTTCCATTTTTCAAAGTCTTCCGCTTCGAGTTTTGTTTTTTCTATCTTATCCAGAATAATTGGCATCAGCTTGGCAACCGTGAATGCAACAACAAGTATGTTAATTGTGTTTAGTATTTTTATGAATTTTAAAATTGCCTCAGGGTTTGCATCTGCAATGTTGGGAGTATTTTCCACTTGTATGAATGCATTACAAACAGTAACCAAACCAATCAGAATCAGACCCAACAGTGCAGAACGGGCAACCCTCATTTTGTGTGGGCTCGTATAATTCCCCTCCGTCCGTCCCAGGAACTTACCAAAGTGATGGTAAATTATTGCAATGAATAACAAACCACCGCCGAGTATGGCCACCAAAACTTGGAGAGTTTGGTCAGCTAGAAATAACTCTGTAAAACCTTGAAACTCTCCTGCGGAAAATTCACTAAGCTCTTCTACCATCTCCCCTGTTCACTAATGAAAAATTAGGCTGAATGTCAGAATTATACCAGTCAGTCAGTAGTTATTTAAGCACCAATCAAAATTTTTTATAAATTCACATGCCTAGAAAATAAAAATTCGTGCCTATTTTGCCATTTTTTGCCAAGCTTTAACAATGTTATGTGATAAAATAAGTAATGACAGAACAGCAAGCACTTTGGTCAGTAGACGAAACCACCTCAATCAAGTCTTATACTCTGATAAATTTTCGTACAATTCCACAAATTCAACAAATGTCAGAGGAAACACAATTTCAAATGGAAGTTGTTGGCAACGTACTTCCTTTTAAGACGAACAACTATGTCGTTGAGCAGCTTATTGACTGGGATAACGTTCCAAACGATCCTATGTATGTTCTAACATTTCCTCAGAAAGGCATGTTGATTCCTGAACATTATGATAAGATGGCAAACACTTTGAGAAGTGGGGCGGATAAAAAAGAAATTGCACGTGTTGCAAACGACATTCGCTTACAATTAAATCCACATCCAGCTGGTCAGATGGAACTCAATGTTCCACAGCTAAAGGATGGAACAAAACTTTATGGAATGCAGCACAAGTATGATGAAACTTGTCTCTTCTTCCCAAGCCAGAGCCAGACATGTCATGCTTACTGTACCTTCTGTTTTCGATGGCCGCAGTTTGTTGGCATGGATGAG
>JAANXC010000051.1 GCA_018263495.1 Nitrososphaerota archaeon | reverse complement strand
GCAAATTCTGAATCCGTAATAACAAATCCATCTTCTTCACGTACCATTTCTTCAAGTCTTCTCAGTATAGATCTAATACCATCACTTGACTGATCGTAATTTGTAGCAGATACGTTAATGTTAATTCGTTCTTCCATAATTAAATCAGGTTTGAATTAAAATTTAAGGTTGGTGTCATTTAACAAATGTTCAACTTCAATACCAAAAAATTTTTTTAAAATTTCCATATAGTTTTTAATTGGAACTGGAATATCGTCCTCACATGTAATACCAAGGTTTTTTGCATTAATCCATATTACCAGTGACTGTAAAATAGTTAAGAATCTATCATTTTCTGTATTATGTGATGCAATTGCTTTTGTATATCTCTCCGCATATTCCCAGGCAGCAACAAAATCAATACATTTTATTCCAAAAATTGCTAGAAGTTGTTCCTTTAGGTTAGCATGTTTGAAAGGAACTTGGTTTATGATATATGGAAAATCTACTTGAGCAGGAAGGCATTCAGGAAGCGGACCCCAAATTGTAACTATTTTACATCCATCTTGTAGACTTTGAAACCTCTTCTTCATTTTTTCAATTATTTCTATATCCGTAAACCAAAATAGAATTGCAGTAGCATCATCAATTTTTGCTGTTACAGCATCTTGACATAAAAAGTTCTCACCATTCAAATCATTCTCTTCTGCAAGTTTTTTTGCTTGTTGGATTTTTTCCTTGCTGTTATCCACACCTATTGCTTTTTTAACATGAAATTCCTGTAATGCTATTTTAATTCCTTCACCATCACCACAGCCTAGATGATAAAAAACATCGTTTTCATTAAGATTTAAAAATTCAAAGATTTTCCTAAAGGAACGTTCCGGAAGCTGAACTTCGTTGCCAGAAATTATATCATTTGGTAGAGATTTAATATATTCTTCAATCTTCACAAGAAATCGTAAACATATTAGGAATTTATTCTCTTATGCTTTCTAATGTTGATACAGCCTGCCATAAAGAGGTTCTAACGTAAGATGGCAAATTAGGATCCTGAGTTACATCATCAAGTAAGCTAATTGTATTTGCTGCACGTACAGAGACTGAATATTCATCTGATTTTAATTGTTCAACTATATCTGCAATGTTTTTTCGAATGTTTTTGGGAGTTGAAGGATTAGTAGCTATTTGGTTCAGTGTGGACATAGAATTATTAAGAAATTCAAGGTTTTGCTCTTTAGTTGCCATTTTTCTTATTTAATACTATTTTGTCGTAATTTTAAGTCTACGTCTCCACAAATATGTCGTCTGATTCAATTACCACTTTGTATGATTTTAAATCATTAATTTGCACTGGAAATTTTACTAGTTTTCCATTCTTGCATTCAAACTGTGCACCATGCCAATCACAAGTTATTGTAGAACCATCAAGTTTTCCTTCTGAAAGACTTCCACCTGCATGAGTGCACGTATCATCAACTGCAAAGCAGTTCCCATCAATATTTACAACAATTATTTCGTTCCCATCAACTGAAACTTTTTTCATCTGACCAGACATAATTTCAGTTGTTTTACCTACAAGAATTTTTGCCATGAATAGATTAAATTTAATTGTTTTAAATTATTTCTAGTCGATAAACTTGACAACGTTTTGAATCTTTCCTAGTTTTTCTATCTCCATATCAATTTTATCTCCATCTTTAAGAAATGGTGTGTCTGAATTATTCAATGCTACGCCTTCTGGTGTTCCTGTTGCAATTATGTCCCCCTTTTCTAACGTCATTATCTTACTCAGTTTAGAGACTATGGATGGTATTTTTATGAACATATTCTTTGTAGACGAATTCTGTCTAACTTGCCCGTTTATTCTTGTTGTCAGCTGTAAATTTTCTACATCTGGTATTTCTTCCATACTTGTTATCCATGGACCACAGGGGGCAAAAGTATCAAGCGATTTTCCGCGCGTAAATTGTTTATCTTGCATTTGTATATCTCTAGCAGAAACATCATTGAAAACCATATAACCAAAAATGTAGTCTTTTGATGAAATTTCATCTATGTTTTTGCAAGTCTTGCCAATTATAACAGCAAGCTCAATTTCATAATCCAACTGTTTAACAAAGTTAGGACATTTAATCTCCGAGCCAGTTCCGCATAACGTCGTTCTTGGTTTGATAAATATTACAGGTTCTTGTGTGGACACATAGTTTTGTTCTTTCGCGTGTTTTGGGTAGTTAAATGTAAGACAAATTATTTTTGATGGATTCGGAAGTGGATGAAGTAATTTGAATTTTCCAAGTTTATCCTGAAAAGACGTAGAAGATATCTTATCCTTTATTTCATCATACCATCCCTCAAATAAAAAATCCATGATGCCCAATGGAAGAGGAACACCGGTTTCAGATGTTATGTTTTCTTTTGTTGCAACATCACCATCTTTTATCAAGCCATAGGTTTCATTACCATCTTGCGCTAGTCTTGCAATTTTCACGTTAATCACTTGTGAGTAAAAATTGCTTGTTTAGAGGAGTCTTTTCGGCAATATCCGAATCTAACAAACTGTATCTCTTCATCATTCTTTAATTCTAAATAATGAGGTTCTGTATACACCTGAATTTCTTCTAGGCTTTCCTCATTAAATTTATCATCCACAAACAGTTGTTGTGGTATGAGAATTTTTAATTCCTGTGCATTTTTTTCAGAAACCCATTGTAATTTCATGAACTTTACATTGTGCTCATCACCAGTAAATTCCCCAGTTATTTCTGAATTTATGGATGTGATTTTTACATTACCTAGTCCCATTAAGCGCAATTGATCTCCAGTCTTAAGATCCTTAACATCTTCAGACGATAAAAAAACACTGTCTCCTACCATAACTTTTCTTGTTCCCATTTTATTAGATGGGTGGTTAGGAAGCTCTACGGAAGAACTAGGCAGATTACTAATTTTTAATGTTCTAGGATCTTTTACCATGAATAATCTGATACTATTTCCATCAACAATTTTTCGATTAAACGCCTCAAGTGAATCAAATGGTGCTAAGGTATCTGCTTTTGTAAGACTCAAAGACAGTGTAAACTTTCTAATTGCCTCTGGGGTAATGCCGCGCCGCTTTAGAGCTTCTAATGTTGGCAATCTTGGGTCATCATACCAAGAAACTTTTCCTTCGTCTATCAAAGGTCTTAAAACCCTTTTTGAGACTGGCATGCCCTTGAACTCTAACCTTGAAAATTCTAGCATTTTAGGATGTTTCATGCCAAGAGCATCCAATATTGCATGGTACAATTCGTTTCTTAATTCGTATTCTTTGCTTCTTAATGCGTGGGTAACTCCATCAATACTATCTTCAACTGCAACTGCAAAATCATAACTTGGCCAAACCCTGTATTTTTCCGCCAAACGTGGATGCCTTGCATCGTTGATTCTAAAGAGCAC
Organism: Nitrososphaerota archaeon; assembly: GCA_018263495.1. Classification (GTDB taxonomy): domain Archaea; phylum Thermoproteota; class Nitrososphaeria; order Nitrososphaerales; family Nitrosopumilaceae; genus Nitrosopelagicus. Next base: position 1,818 of record JAANXC010000051.1, on the reverse strand, counting down.
GGGATCTCGCATTACAGTGTTCTTAGATTTCATGTCTCCACGAAACCTAACAATTGCTTCCCCAGGTTTGTATTTATCAAACATCTGTTTCCACCTCTCTTCATTTTGCTTAACATCTCCTGCGCTGCATTCGCAAGACATCATCTCTCTCCTGTTTTTGCTTATGGTGTCACGTTTACATGTACATATGTATACATTATTTTTCTTTATCATCTCCATGCATTTATCATAAAGCATCTCTATATCATCAGAGGTATTTTTTTCCTGATCAAATTTTATCCCAAGCCAATCGAGCCCCACTTTTATGGCAGCCCAGTATTCTAACCTTGTATCCTCTGGATTAGTATCATCAAATCGTAAAACTAGTTTTCCGCCATACATTTTGGTATATTCCTCGCTAATTATAGCCGCTTTTGCATGACCAATGTGAGGATATCCATTAGGAGCAGGCGTAAATCTAGTTACTACCTTACCCTGTTCTGCACCTTCCAAAGGAGGCAAGCCTACTCTTTCCTCCTTCACAGGTTTCTTCACATTGAGAATTTCGGGAAAATTATTTTCAATCTCAGTTTTTTGTTCTTCAATTGACATTCCATTAACTTGAGAAACAATTGATGCGATTTCTGGAATAGCGTCTTTAACATTACTCTTGAGTTCAGGTATTGTTCCTAAAGATTTTGATAATACAACTTTGTCATTTGTCTTACCATCATGCTCAACTGCATTCTGTAAAGCTATTTTTCTAATCTCTTTCTTTAAATTATCATCCAAGCTACAAACGCCTTTTGATAACAAAATCTAATAATGAAATTATTTCGTTTTTAGCCGTGCCAGTGTATGTCCTAAGTGATTTTTCAGCCTGCTGTGCNTATTTCAATGTCATGCTTCTGACTTCATCCTCTACACCCAATGAACGAATCACATTCACCGCCAAACGAATTTGTTGCTTCGAAGCTTTAGAATTCCCAAACACGCGCAGTATTGTTTTCTTGTCCTTACCTTTTGCTTTCTTTATTGCCAGAATAATTGGAAGTGTCTTTTTACCTTCGCGTATGTCGTTTCCTACTGGTTTTTTTGTAACTTTGCTGTCACCAATAATTCCAATAAGATCATCCGTGATTTGGAATACTATTCCCAAATTCCTTCCAAACGATGAGAGGTTTTTTACATCCTTTTGTTTTCTTTTTGCGCAAATTGCTCCCATGGCACATGAAACCTCAAAGAGTACCGCTGTTTTCTTTTCAATCATTTTGATGTATTCTTTTCCAGTTGGGATTCTCTTGTTTTCAGCAAATTTAATGTCACCAACTTGTCCCTCACAAATCTCAATGCATGTCTTGGATAATTTTGATATTAGTTGTGTTGTATAATTGGAAGATAGTTTTGATTTGGATGAAATAGTATGATACGCTTTTGAATACAAAACATCCCCTGCAAGAATTGCTAGCGGCATATCGAATTTTTTATGAGTAGTTGGAACTCCATGCCTCATCTCATCATTATCCATAATGTCATCATGTACCAGTGTGAAATTGTGGATCATCTCAACTGCACTAGCCGCAGCCATTGCATCAGACTGTCTTCCGCCAAGCATTTGACAACTCTTCAAAACCAAAAACGGTCTTAGACGCTTACCACCATGAAGTATTAGATGTGAGGCTGCATCGTACAGCTGTTTCGGGTTGCCTTTGAGTTCTTTTTTTAGAAACTTGTTGACAAACACTGCATTTTTCTTAATAGAATTTGAAGCTTTCAAGGCACTAATCTCCAATTGTTGTCAGGTATGTAATGTTTAATTGCATTTTCATATACATGTTT
>JAANXC010000050.1 GCA_018263495.1 Nitrososphaerota archaeon | reverse complement strand
TAACTATTATATTAAAAAATTGGCCTGAAAAATTTTCTGACATTTTAAATGAGATTGGTGTTAGTGCAACTCCTAATGAGATAGGAGTGGGAGAAGTTGAGAAGGGAGATTACTATAGCAGGTGTTTCTCTCAAACTACTAGAATGGTTACCAATAAGGGCTCGTTGAAAATTTCTGGTACAAACATTGACGCAGTGCAAATAATACAGAAGGGATAAAATGCAAGATCCAAATCCACTTCCATGGGGCGCTCAGGATAGATTTCAAGCACATTTTATCGTACAACAAGACTCTGGTGAAAATGTAATTGATTTCACTGCACGAACCAGGCTTAAAACCACAGGTCACTTTGGTTCAAAAAAAGTAGTTGGTGTGACATGGGAAGGAGGAAAACTTGCAGAAGATCTAAACACTGATTCAGGATTAAATGAAATGATTGTAAACCAGTCAGTCAATGACGCGACAATTTTTGTTGATCCTACGGATAATGGAATACGTATTTATGGAAAATGGAAAAATAGTTTAGATTTTGGTGTAACAAAGGAGTTATTTGAGATTTATAACAAGATTGCAGGCTACATAAAGAAGATTAATTAGCTTTCCACCAATCAAGTGCCAAATAATCAATTTTATCCTTACCATGTGGTATTGCCAGAATGAATTGTTTCTTAACACTGCTAGCTAGTCTACCTGCTAACACTACAGCGGTAGAAGAAATATTGTCATTTTTGTTGTAGACTTGTATCAAATATGGTGCATGATCAATGCCTGGACCTTTTTGATATACTGCAAAGTCACAGCCAAATTTTATTCCAGGATTAATAACATATCCTTTATCTCTAAAATCTTTGTACACTTGATATTTCTTGTCAAAATTATGATATTCCTTCTTGCAAATTTTAATTAGAGCATCCAAAGAAACTTTCTTCCCGTCTTTAGTGATCTTAATTTTTGAGGTTTCTTGGAGGTAGCATCCCTCGATAAGATCTAAAATTAGCGGAACGTTGATGTCATTTACATTT
>JAANXC010000005.1 GCA_018263495.1 Nitrososphaerota archaeon | reverse complement strand
GGTAACACATTTTTCGAACTAAACAAAAACCTCCTTCAGGATTACTCAAAAGCCCAGTCAGAGTCTGAGATTCTTGAAATTTGTCACGAGTATGGGCTTGCTAATGCTCAGTTTACGTAATGTTGATCAATTTTACTAACAATTACAGATTTATTCAAGTATAATCTCAGACGGTTCGATATGAGCGCGGAGACTAACTCAAGTGGACTTGTTCGAAGCCTTTCCCTTTCACAGGCAATAATGATTGGCGTTGCATCAATGATTGGCGGAGCCATATTCGTGCTAGTAGGACCCGGCATATCTGCCGCAGGTCCTGCGTTGATAGTCGCATTTCTTCTTAATGGAGTTATTACTCTCTTTACTGCATTAACTTATGCTGAACTAGGATCTGCCTTGCCCGCAACTGGTGGGGGATACAAGTGGGTAAGAGAGGGACTACCCAGACCGAATTCATATCTAAGTGGTTGGATGGCATGGTTTGCGCATACTATAGCAGGCAGTCTATATGCAGTTGCGTTTGGAACATTTTTTGGGCATTTGTTAAAGTCTGCAGAAATAATTGACGATACATTTGGAATTCCTCTTGAAAAGTTGTTTGCTATAATTGCAATTATCATATTTACCATAGTCAACATTAGAGGTTCTTCACATACAGGAAAAGTAGGCAGTGCAATCACTTTTACACAATTAGGAATCATTGCTGCTTTGGTTATAGCTGCTCTTGTGGCTATGACGTTTACGAATCCAAACTGGCCAACTAATTTTCGAGATTTCTTTCCTAACGGTACATCCGGTCTTATATTGGCAATGGGTATTACATTCATAGCATTTGAGGGCTATGAAATTATTGCACAGGCAGGGGATGAGATTAAAAAACCGAGGAAGAATATTCCTAAAGCTATTCTTGTCTCCTTGGGAATAGTAGTTTCTGTTTACGTTCTTTTTGCTTTTGTCTTTATTGGTGGACTTGATCCTTTGCAACTTGGACAGCCTGCATGGGAGTTTATTGGAGATTATGGTGAGCTCGGAATAATTGAAGCTGCTGAATACTATCTTCCATTTGGTGCACTAATTGTACTGGCAGGTGGGTTTGTGTCAACATTGGCTGCATTAAACGCAACAACATTTGCCGCAAGCCGTGTTTCCTTTGCAATGGGAAGAAATCACGATTTACCTCCAGTGTTTAGTAGATTACATCCTAAATATCGAACGCCTTTTGTGTCTACAATATGCTCTGCCGTCGTTATGATCACACTCGCAATGTTATTTGATCTAACAATGATTGCGCTTGCAGCAAGTGTTATGTTCTTATTTTTGTTTGCCCAAGTTAACGTAGCCTGTATTACAATTCGAAGAATGGCTAAAGAAAAAAAATTAAAGTATGGTTTTAAGACTCCATTCTTTCCTGTAGTTCCAGCTATTGGTTTTGCCGTTGTTTCTATCCTTGCCATTTACTTGCTGTTTGCCCAACCACTTAGCTGGGCAATCGCTATTGTTTGGATAGGAGTAGGCTTTTTGATTTACAGATTGTACACATCAAAAAGAGAGAAGCAAGCTACCGCGCCACTTGTATTCAACCAAGAACCTTCAGAAAGAAAGGAATATAGGATTTTAGTAGTATTTTCCAAGAATACATCTACTAAACTTGCCAAGATTGCAGCGGCAATTGCTGATCAAAAGGATGGCGAAGTATCTTTTCTTAGTGTCATAACTGTACCAAAACAAACCCCATTATCTTATGCAAACAAATCTGGCGAGACCGGAATTGGTGTATTTGATGAACTCAAGAAATCAATTTCACATTCAATACGACATAGATATCTTGTCAGGCTTTCCCATGATCCTACCGAGGCCATATTAGCTACGGCTGAAGATGAGGGAATTAATACTATGATAGTTGATTTCTCCTTTTTACGGCATAATAGAAAATTATTATCGTTATCTACTTGCGATATAATTGGAGTAGTACCAGGAAAAGACTTTGACAAGGATATGTCAAACCTCATTGTTTCATATGATGTGGGACGCCACTCAAACCTTGGACTTGAAGTCGCACATGCAATTTCAGCTGATTCCAAAAGTAAGATAAGAGTAATTCGTGGAGTAACACAATCACCACAGACTGAAGTCGAAATTGTTAACAAAATTAATGAGGTTATGTTTGATCTAGACATGAAAAAAATACAATTTGAAAAGGTGTACCCAAAAACAAAAAACATGCTAATATCATCTGAACTTTTGAAGAGCTATAACAAAACAAAGAACGGCACTCTAATTTTAGGCGCTGGAAATCAAGCTGATGCAGCATTCAGCCCAAAGGCATTAGAGCTAGCAGATAAATCAAAAAAGACAGTATTCATAGTACGCAATCATATGTTCTCAGAATTTCATACTAGATCATTTTTCAATGTATTATTGCAAATAATCAAAGAGAATAAGATACTATATCGTATTTACATCGAGATTTTAGCAGGAATATCCTTCGTAAAATCCAAGCAGAAGATTGGAAGATACGACGAAGAGTATTTTGAATCAAAATCCCAGTAATGTTGAAATTACTGAACTGAATTAATATAACCAAGTGTGAGCTGGTGGACGACACGCTGCTACGGCAGAGGAAACTCCTCCCTTCATACAGGATGTGTGATCTGTAGATGGATAGTCAGAGATGGCTGGCAACAGAACAGAAAAAAATCCCATCTGGAGTGTACAGTGATGGTACTGCCTGAGGTTTCCAGAGACGGAATGAAAATCTGTCCCGCACGAAGCAAGGCCAAAACGAACCGTATGTTCCTGTACTAGGTTCAGGTAGGCCGCAAAGCGAAATATCGTTAAAACAGAAGGAGGGTTACGGCCAGCACTCACTTATTCTTTTGGCTCAAAACCTTTTGGCATTGCACCACCTTTACTTGATGGTTTGTCTTCAGTCTTTTCTTCAACCTGTGGTTTTTCTTCATCGTAGTAACTTCTGTGTTGATTATAATCTTCCAAACCTGTTACTTGTGCTTCTCCTCGGACAGTTTGGTATCCGCCTGAACTTGCACTTGTCTGTACGCCAGTGAGTTGTGATGGGTCAATACCAGTTTGTTGATAATGTCCTTTCTCTTTTGCTAGTTTTCTTTTACTCAGAAACATCATTGCAACACCACCTAGTGCTGCCATACCAGCCATTCCATAGAGAATAAATGCTGGAAATTCTCCAGATGATGTTGACGCATAACCTTCAGGTGCATTTGGTGTTACACCAAAAATTTCTGAATTGTCTAATGTATCTCTGTTTGCAAATCCAATTATGTCGATACTTGCATTACCAGATGACTCGTAAGATGTTATTCGGTATACTTTATCAGAACTAAACGCAGATTCGTTTACTTGTTCTCTTATCAATCCCTCTCGAAGACTGCTTTCTCCCATTGTAAAGGACGAAATTACAGAACCTGTTTGAAATCCATATTGTGAAGCATCTGCACCTATTCCAGTTGGATCAAACAAAAAGTGCCAGTTTCCAATTGGCTGTGCTTTTATTTCATCTCCGTCCATTAGTCTGGTAGAAAGAAGTTCTCCAGCATCACTGGCCTTAAGTGATAAAGCCAATGATGGTGTGAATCTTTCAAAGGTTGAGATTGGCATGTTGATTTCAACGTCACCGTATGCGGGTGTACTTATTACAACAGGTCCAACGACACCAAACCCTCTCCAGTCTACATCCAAAAGAGTTGGATCATTTCCGGAACCAGCTTTAATCACAAAATTGTTAATTGTAGGATGTAGTACGATAGTATAATCTACCGACATGCTTGAAGTTCTTCCAGTCATTAATGAGTTGTATTCTACAGTAAGGTCAGTAATCTGAGCTATGCTACCTTGTGAAAGTATGTACGAATTTATCTTTGAAATCAATGATTGTACGCTAGGGTTTGATGAATCGGCAGAAAATATAATTTGATTATTTACTCCATACATCGTTTCAGCTAGTTTTCCGCCATCCGAATAATCTATGTTAACTGACCTTTGGTATGTCATCTTAGCAATTGCAGTATCTGAGTTAGGGTCAATAGTAACTTCCAGTTGAGATGATGCTAAAACAGGTGAAATGCTTCCAATAGCAATAAAAATGGACAAAAACGCTATAATTACTAGAATTTTCCTTTGCACTAACTTTCACTTGCTATATCTTTAATTAATTTTACCCAAAAAATTACCATAAAAATGATAAAGTAATATTGGAAGTCTTACTTTGCTAAATGGTTCTAGGAGAAAAAATTGATTACAATACTTGCCGGTGGCTCCGGCTCAGTTAAGATGGTGAGGGGATTTGCTTCCCAAAGAACCGATATTAACGTGGTTACTAATGTAGGGGATAATTATTGGCTTTATGGGATGTATATCTGCCCAGACATTGATACCATTACTTATGGACTAGCTGATTTACTGGACCATGATAAAGGATGGGGAATTAAGAAAGATACATTTGGATTTTTACGACAGATGGAAATTTTTGGAGAAGAGACATGGTTTAGGATAGGTGATAGGGATACTGCCACTCATCTTACCAGAACTAATATGCTAAAAAACGGTAAGAGTTTGAGCTACATTACAAAATGGATGTGTGAAAAATTTTCAATTGAAATTAAAGTACTGCCAGTTACTGATAATACGATAGAAACTAGAATTATAACAGATAAGGGTGACATGCACCTTCAAGAGTTTTGGGTTAAGCATAGAGGATTGGATGAAGTAAAAGGAATTGAATATCAAGGCGCAGAGAAGGTTCGCCCAAACCCAGATGCTATGAACGCAATTCATGATTCTAATCTTATAGTTATTGCTCCAGGCAATCCTCTCACCAGTATAGGTCCAATGTTAGCAATCAAGGGCATACGAAAAGAGTTGACAAAAAAGAAAAACAAAGTGGTGGCTGTAAGTCCTATAATTGGAAGTTCTGCCATTAGCGGACCCACCGGAAAATACATGGAGGCGGCTGGAATTGAAGTTTCAGCATTGGGCGTTGCAAAGATGTATGCAGATGTTTGTTCCAACATAATTATCGATACTAAAGATCGTATGCTAACAAAAAAAATTGAGTCATTGAACATAAATGTGCATGACACAAAAATTAAAATGACAAACAAACAATCCGAAGATGCACTCGCGGCATCCATTTTAAAACAATTTTATCATTGAGTTGAAAATTTCAGCGATAATTCCGGTTAAGACATTTTCTAAGGCTAAAAAAAGATTAAACTTACAGCAAGCAGTAAAGGAAAATATATGCAATCTAATGTTGCAAGAAGTTCTTAAGACTGTAAATAACTGCAAACTTGTTAACAAAATAGTTCTTGTGTCAAAGGATGAGACAGCATTAAAGATTGGTAGACAATTTGATGCCATAGAGATTTTTGATAACGAATCTGGCGTTAATGACGCTGTCAGTTTAGCCGATCAGTATATTTCAGATAAGAAATTTGATTGTTCAGTTATCTTTCCACAGGATATACCCATAATGACGTCTTCCGATATAGATAACTTGTTAGGTTTTGTCAAGTCTAAAAACTCTGTAATTATTGTTCCATCTAGGCAATTTAACGGAACAAATGCACTAGTTAGATGTCCTGCTGACATAATGAAGACGAATTATGATATGGGTAGTTATACATTTCAGATGGATGCCGCAAGAACAAAAACTGAGAACATATCGATTGCCCTAATTCGTAGAATGATGCTTGATATTGATGATGAACATGATCTTGCATTTATGCTAAAACAAAATGACAAACTAGACTTT
>JAANXC010000049.1 GCA_018263495.1 Nitrososphaerota archaeon | reverse complement strand
CTTATGGTATCAATCTGGTTTGTAGTTACGCTCCCCTTACCTTGGATGGTTACTGGTGATGTAGGTCAGAACCAATTAGGCACTCTTCTACCAATTATCGGTCTGATCTCAATTCCTTTTGTAGCGCTTGGTGTTGCCTGGACTTTGAAGCCAGAGTTAACAACCTAGTTAGTTTTTGAACCAAGGCTGATTTTCCAAATAATCGAGCTCTTTTACAATAGATTCCAATTTTTGGGTAATTGCCATATCTGATTGAAATTGTTCAAACATCTCCTTTTCCTCTTCTTTAGAAATAATCTCTTTTTCTGCCCGCTCGAAAAAATCCTCTTCCTTTGATATATGATCATTCAGATAAATCGAATAAGTTCTTAGGAATCGTGCTACGGGCTCACTAGAATCTTCTCCATTTTTCCAACGTTTTAGATGAAGTGTGATTTTATAGGCTATATTCCTGCTAAACTCATGCTCTATCAGCAGTGCCCGAATCTCTTTTTTGAGATTGTCATAACTGGCAACACAAGGAAAGTATGAATCCTCTTCCCTAGAATAATGGATTGAATCCAGAAATTCTGAAATGACGTTGGTAATCTTCTCCAAATCAGTGAATGGGATAGTTTTTCCAGAATTTATCTCGGAATAGCATTTTGAAATAATCTTGTCTAGTCTTTTGATTTGTTTGTGATCATCTCTAAGAGTGTCTGTAGCGCTCAACTATTCAAAATTTGTAAGCTGTCTTATAATTTGTATATGACCTAATAGTTTGTTTATAGACCAGTAGTTGACTTAGTTATAATGAATTTAGTATTCTTGGCCTTGATTGATAGTTTTGTCTCTTTTTTCAGAGATGATGTTTTCTCTAACATTGATACTAGTGAACTTGCAGGTAGAAATGTAAGAGACGTACTGAAATCATATTTCGAAGAGAACCCCATTCCTGAACCAAGTCCTGGAGAATCTGGTTATAATTTTCTTACAGAAGGAATCCCAAATTTGCAAAATATTTTAGCAAATTTATCATTTGGAGATTCCCTGGTTGCTTCAGCGCCAATTTTGCTTCTTGCTGCTAGCGTGGTAATAATAATGGGCGTCTTGGGAGAAGCATTTTTCAAAAAAACAGGTATTCCAGATATTTTGTTTTTGATGGTTTTGGGGATAGTTATTGGACCAGTTTTGGGGATAATTCAACCAGAGGCGGTACTCCAAATTGTTCCTTACTTTGCTGCTGTTGCGTTGATAATCATCATGTTTGATGGTGGATTGAATCTTCATATCGGCAAGGTCTTAAAGACAGCACATTTTGCCATAGTTCTTGTAATTGTAGGATTTGCAATCTCAGTTGGTATTGTTGCTGGACTTGCTCATTATGGTTTAGGATGGGAATGGTTAGATAGTATTCTGCTTGGGTCAATAGTTGGTGGTAGTAGCTCTATCATTGTCTTCGGTCTTGTACAAAAAATCCACATATCCGATGATGCTAAATCTATGCTCAGCTTCGAGTCTGCACTAACTGATATTTTTGCTGTCATTATTGCATTCGTTTTGTTTGAGGCAATGTTGTCTGGAGAATTTAGCCTTGATCTGTTAGGAGTAACAATTGGAAAGGCCATTATGGTCGGTCTTGTGCTGGGTCTTGGGGTTGGAATTCCCTGGATGTTTGTGATATCAAAGCTGAAAAATGCTCAACACAGCTACATGCTAACAATCGGAATGATATTTTTGTTGTTTTTCCTAGCCACTTCATTTGGTGAGTCAGGAGCCCTAACAGCTCTTGTGTTTGGATTAATGCTTGGAAAAAAGACATACTTCTCACGACTTCTGAAAATCAAGTTTCCAGAGGATACCATAGATAACTCACTACACAGACAAGTTACTTTCTTGGTAAGATCGTTTTTCTTTGTTTTTGTAGGTTTGCTAGCAAGCTTTGCCCAAATTGAATATGTTATTTTTGGTGTTATAGCTGCGCTCGCAATTTATGTAGGCAGAATAATTATCACACATTCAGTTCTTGTTAGGGGTTTTTCTAAACTTGATAAAAAAGTAACATCAGTTATGATTCCACGTGGTTTGGCAGCAGCAGTATTGGCTACTTTTCCACTATCAATGGGACTTCCAAATGCTGGTGCATATCCACAAATCATCTTTTTCGTTATCATAACATCTGTTATTATTACCACGATTGGCTTAGGTGGTGCAAAAAAAATTCTGCCTCCAGAAAGTCAGGGTGGTGGTTTCGTTAAAGATAAAAAATAAAAATTATTGGGAGTCTTTTAGTCCCTTGTAGCGGTTTCTGATAGTTACTTCTGTAACGTTGGCTGCCTCTGCAATATCTCTTTGTGTTTTATCTTCGCCATTTTTAACACATGAAAGATATAACGCAGCTGCTGCGAGTCCCATAGGATCCTTTCCTGCAGATATTTCATTTTCTTGCGCGGTCTTTAAGACTTTAATTGCATGTCTCTTTGTTTTTTCCTGTATTCCAATTTTGCTTGCAATGCGTGCTATACATTGAACAGAATCCGTAACTGGCATCTTTAGATCTAATTCTTTTATAAGAAGTCTGTAACATCTTGCAATGTCTTTTCGTTTTATATTTGCAGCCTGTTCTACATCTTTAAGATTTCTTGGAGTTTCAGTGTCTCTGCAAGCAGCATATAATGCTGATGCCATTAAGGCAGAGATTGATCTTCCTCTAACTAATCCTTTGTCCAGTGCTTTTCTGTAAATGTAAGCTGCTTTTTCTATCACTGCGTCAGATATAGCAAGTTTGTCTTTCAGTCTATTTAGTTCACTAAATGCCTGCCTAAAGTTTCGATCTACTGGTTCGTGAACTTGGCTTCTACTATCCCAAGTTCTAAGTCTCTCAATTGTGCTTTTCATTGCAGAAGTTAGAGGCTTTCCAGATGCATCTTTGTTAGTAGGATTAATGATTGTTGCAAGTCCCATGTCATGCATTGTAAGTGATGTAGGAGCTCCAGCTCTAGCTCTATCACCATGTTCGTCCTGAGTAAAGGATCTCCATTCTGGTCCTGATTCCTGTAGTTTTTCAGATAATACAAAACCACATTTTGAGCAGAACATTTCTCCGGATTCATGATCAGTTACCAGTGTGCCTTTTACACATCTAGGACATTTCTCTTTCAAATTTGCTTTCGAGGTTTTTACCATGTTTTCACTTCTCCGATCTAATTTCGACAGTCTTTATAAACCATGTACTAAAAGCTTCGTTCTGTATTTATAGAGACGTGATGGCTGGTAGTAATGTCCATGCGTTTTGATATGAAAATTGGATGGGTTCTGTGTTTTGGTTTGATAACATGCATGTTATCTTTTTCTTCAATTTCCGGGTCATATGGTCATGGTCTAGGCTATGAAATTATGCCACCAGAAATGCTTGGTTCAAAATTAGTTTCGCTTGAAATATCATCTGACACTTGGCCTGATGAATACACAAAAGAGATAACATTTTCATTATTTGAAACGGATACTGGTGTTAATGTTGAGAATGTTACGTATTTCGTTATGCTAACAAAACAAAATGAAGTGCTGTTTGACATAACAGGACAAAGGGACGATGGCATATTTATGTTAAAATTACATACGACAGATGCTGATCAAATCACGGTTGAGGAGGCAGGTTCTGATTTTTTTGGCTCATTGTTTGATGGTGGTGAAGTTGTTAATGTGAAAGGTAATGCATTCAGTTCAGGAGGATTGTATGAATTTAAAGTAATTATAACAACAGGAGATGATTACTCAAATGTGCTTTCCACTCCACTGGATTATGATGTAGGGATTTCGTTTTTGGACAAAACATCTCACAGCATTGATGACATAAATTTTGGTCAACAGGAGCTGGGTGTTATAACATATTATGATTTGATTAATGATGATTTTGCTTATGAGCAAAGTAAAAAAATGATCACTTATTCGATGCCGTTTGATTGGTCTGAAGAAAATATTCTAGTAACTTCCACTATGCATCAGGAGATTATAATTCCAAAAACATTCGGTGATTTAATGGTGGAAAGCTTTTCAACCAATGTAAATGGATTCCAGATGCAAGAAAGCGTTTTAACAATTGATGATTTTTCGCCACAAAATAGGCTTGTTCATCTGGTTTTGAACCAAAATGATCTTTTAGAAATATCAAAAGCAGTAGATGGATTTCCTAACAAAATGGATTTTTCTATAATGCCATCAGCGGATAATCTACCACTGACTACAATGACGGAAAATGCACAGTTCAAACTAAATCTGAGCTGGGAGCCTCAAAATATAAAATCTGGTTCATCAACTACGTTTTACTACGAGATTTTAGATGCGTTCTATACAGATAGACAAGTTTCTGTCAACCATGATTTATCCATATTTCATGATGGTGAGGAGATTGGGCAAGCAAGTATTGTTAGTGCTGACATGGGATTTAGTATGATAACATTTGATATTCCAGATGATGTTAGTGGGGTAATGACATTACAGTTTGAAAACTTGAATGGAAGTGATCTGGCTGACGCAGTTTTCCCAGTAGTTGTAGACAGAGTTAACATTGATGAAACATCAATACCTGCTTGGATTAAGAACAACGCAGGATGGTGGGCAACAGACCAGATTGACGACTCATCATTTCTGCAAGGAATTCAATATCTAGTACAAAAAGGGATTATAGTTGTCTAGGCAGTTTTTGTGTATTTTGTTTTAAGCTCATCTTCAAAGAAGAATTTTTCTCCAAAGGCAGGCTCTAAATCATCAAGCCAGATTGCATTTTCATCATATTTTGCAAAGAATGGCACACCTACCCATTCTGATTCTCTACCTTGTAATAGCTGTAA
>JAANXC010000048.1 GCA_018263495.1 Nitrososphaerota archaeon | reverse complement strand
AATCAGAACCAACACCAGAACCAACACCAGAACCAACACCAGAACCAACACCAGAACCAACACCAGAACCAACACCAGAACCAACACCAGAACCAACACCAGAACCAACACCAGAACCAGTAGCTGAACCGGAAATCAAAGAATCTTCATCTGATCCTTTTGATGGAATTAAAACTGAAGACATAGAAGATTTTGCTGAATTATTTGACACACCACCGCCTAGCAGTGATAAGGAAGCATTTGAAATGGCGAAAAAGATTAGAAAATGGGTTGCTGATGGACGACCAGAATAAACAATGTGCCTTAGAAACAAAACCTAAAAAGTGGTAGAATTATCTGGAAAATCTAGAAAATGAAACTTGAAACAAAAGATCTTTTAACTGGTGATGAGATTTCCAGCAAAGAATTTTTGGAGTTAATTGATTTCTCTATAAAACTAAAAGAAGAAAATAAAACAGTAAAAGGAAAACAATTGTTAGAAAATAAAACTTTAGCTATGTTGTTTGAAAAACCATCAACACGGACCAGAGTAAGTTTTGAGACGGGAATGAAACAGTTGGGTGGTCATACTATAATCCTATCATTAAATGAAATGCAGCATTCTCGTGGAGAATCAGTTGAGGATACAGCAAAAACTCTATCGGGTTACGTTGATGGAATTGTGGCACGAGTATACGAACATAGTTTTATTGAGGATCTTGCAAAACACGCTACAGTACCAGTCATTAATGGATTATCTAATTCATACCATCCATGCCAGACTTTGGCTGATTTCATGACAATTAAGGAGCATAAGAAAAAATTCAAAGATCTTAAGATAGCTTGGATTGGTGATGGAAACAATGTATGCAATTCATTAATTTTTGGTTGTAGTAAAACACAAACTGATATTGTAATTGCTACTCCAAAAGGTTTTGAACCAAACCCTGAAGTTGTGAAAAAAGCCTCAGAGAATACTACTATTGATTTAACAACCGATCCAGAGTCTGCTGTTAAGGATGCCGATATAGTAATGACTGATACTTTTACATCAATCCATACATCTGATCCAAAACGAACTGAAAATTTTTTACCATCTTTCCAAGTCAATGAATCTCTAATGGAAAAAGCCAAGAATGATGCAATTTTCATGCATTGTTTGCCTGCAAAACGTGATCAGGAGGTTACTAGTGCAGTTATAGATGGCTCACAATCAGTAGTTTGGGACCAAGCTGAAAATAGATTGCATTCACAGAAAGCATTACTGTCATCACTTGGTATCTAACGTTTATAAAAGCAGATTCAAATTTTTCCCGTATAGATATGGCATATACGAAAACATTACGTAGAATACGAGATAAAAAAACGAACTATAATCGGAGGAAGAAGATGCTAATGGGGCATAAAGATTTTGTTACTGTACAAATATCTAATGAAAATACACAAGTTCAAATTCATAAACCAGAATTAACTGGGGATAAAGTTATTTCATCTGTACATTCTAGGTTTTTAATTGAAAAAGGATGGAAGGGATCACGTAAAAATATCCCAGCAGCTTATCTCACTGGTTATTTTGCAGGAAAAAAAGCATTAGAAAAAGGCACGAATTCAGCTATTTTGTATAGCGGTACAAGGCAATACACTTCACGAATGGCTGCAGCGCTAAAAGGTGTTAGTGATGCAGGGCTTAAAATTCCAGCAGATGAAAAAACCTTTCCTGCAGATGATAGAATAAATGGTGAACATCTAAAAATCAAAAATGATGTGAAAAATATTAAATCTTCTATAGATACTGGAGCAAAAGCTAAATGAGTCAAACACAATCACGAAATTCGTCTGGTCCACCACGTAGAAGATATCAGAAACCAGAAGAAGTGTGGATACCTAAAACTAATATAGGAAAAAGAGTAGTAGCTGGCGAAATAAATTCTATGGAAGAAATTTTATCCAAAGGTCTAAGAATTCAAGAAGCAGGTATTGTCAAAAAACTATTGCCTGATTTAAAAACTGAAGTAATTGATGTTGGAATAATTCAAAAAATGACACCTAATGGACAATCAACCCGTTTTAAGGCATTAGTAGCGGCAGGAAATGAAAATGGATGGTTAGGTATTGGTATGGGAAAATCAAAACAGATGAGAATTGCTATTGAAAAGGCGAACAATGCAGCGTATCTTAGCGTAAGTCCAGTAAAACTTGGTTGTGGTAGCTGGGAATGTAGATGTGATCAAAATCACTCTGTACCGTTTAAAGTAAAAGGAAAGGGTGGTAGTGTAACAATTGAAATTCTACCTGGTCCACGTGGATTAGGATTGGTAGCAGGAAGAAAAATTAAAAATTTACTTAAGATGGCTGGATTAAAGGATGCATGGACTACTGCAAAAGGTTCTACTCCTACAATGAATTCTACATCAAAAGCTGTATTGGAATGTTTAAGACAGACATTTAGTCAGGGTTGAAAAATGGCAAAGGCATACCTAGTTATCAGAATAAAAGGTCAAGCAGATGTACCATATTGGGCTAATACTACATTACGTCTTTTAAAATTAGAAAAGAAATATCGTGCTACGATACTTCCGATTAAAGAAAACACTGAAGGTATGTTAAAAAAAATACAACATTTTGTTTCTTGGCAAGAAATTGATACGTCAACAACTAAAGAATTGTTGGATAAAAAGGGCAGAAGATCTGGTTACAAAAAAATTACTGCTGAAGATATTTCAAAGGCTGGTTTTAAAACAATTGATGAACTTGCAACATCTTTATCCGAAGGGAAAATAAATATGACAAAAATCAAACCTCTAAAACCATGGTTTGCTTTATCGCCTCCTAGACAGGGATTTAAACGAAGTACAAAACGTTTGTACGGTCAAAAAGGAATTCTTGGGCATAATAAGGAACTTACTACTTTAGTTAAGAGAATGATGTGAAATGCCAACAAGATTAAGAAAAACAAGAAAGCTTAGAGGCGGCAGACACATGGGATGGGGTCAAGTTGGACAGCATCGTGCTAGTGGACACAAAGGCGGTCTTGGAAGATCTGGACATCTTAAGCATCTTTGGAGTACTGTTATCAAAGAGGATCCGGATCATTTTGGTCATGAATCTACACATCGTCCTGTATCAGTTGCAATAATTACAAAGAAATGGGTTAATGTTAGAGATCTTGATGATTTATTTGCAAAGTCTGGAAAATCTGAAAATTCTAAAAAAGTTTTAGATTTAACTACTCTTGAATACGATAAACTTCTTGGCGGCGGAAAAATAACAAACGCATATACGATTAAAGTAAAATATGCATCAAATACTGCTCAAGAAAAAGTAAAAAAATCTGGGGGAGAAGTAATCATGCCTGCTCAAAAAAATATAAAAAAAACTGAAGAAAAGACTGAAGAAAAGACTGTAGCAAACAACGATGGCTGAAGGAACCCTTACTGATTATATTCGAAAGATAGTAGCAAAGGCTGAACCATATTTACCTCAGGTTCCAAAACCGAAAAGAAAGATACCACTCCAACAAAAATTGCTCTGGTGTGGTGCTTGTGTTGTTATCTATATGGTAATGGGTCAAACACCTCTCTTTGGTGCTACAGCTCCAGAATTTGACTTTCTAGCATTTGCACGTGTTATTTTTGCCTCACAACAAGGATCCTTAGTTGAGCTTGGAATAGGACCAATTGTCACGGCTGGACTTTTAATGCAATTACTTAGAGGATCTGACATTCTCAAGTTTGACTTTAAACGTCCGGAGGAGCGTGGCATATTTCAGACAGCTACTAAGATGCTTACCTACTTTGTCATAGTCATAGAATCTGCTGTTTACGGCTGGGCAGTTTATGGACCGAATATATCCGAACCCAGCGTCTTGGGCATCCTGGTAGGTCAACTCATGGCTGCATCTGTCATTGTAATGTTCATGGATGAATTGATTCAGAAAGGATGGGGATTAGGTTCAGGCATTAGTCTGTTTATTGCATGTGGAGTTTCTCAACAGATACTCTGGAGTCTTTTCAGTCCTCTACCTGCTGGCGATGGTGGCAGTATAGGTATTTTTCCCTTCATTATTCAAAACTTCACCTCAGGAATGGGAGATTTTGCTGATGTTTTCTTCAGGTCAAATCAGTTACCAAGTATATTTGGACTTTTACTCACAGTGGGGGTCTTGTTGATACTCATATACACTCAAGGCATGAAAGTTGAGATTCCAATCGTCTCCACAAAATACAGGGGATTTGCTGCAACTTATCCAATCAAATTGATGTATGTATCAAACATACCTGTAATTTTGGCATCAGCTCTTACAGCAAATGCATTATTTATTGGTCAGATGCTTTGGTCACAGCTGAATCCACGTAACGCTAGTCCACTTTTTAATATACTTGCACAATATGATCCCACTAGTCCGGGAACACCCATAGGCGGAATTGTTTACTACATAACGCCTCCTAGGGGATTAGATATTTTGGCTCTGGATCCTACGAGGGGAGTATTGTACGTCTTATTCATGATTGGTATTGTCTGTGTATTCGGAAAATTATGGGTGGAGTTAGGTGGTCTTTCATCCAAAAAGGCTGCACAAAACCTTTTGGATGCTGATGTAGTAATTCCTGGATTTAGGAGATCTAACAAACCGGTAGAGATGCTTCTGAACAAGTATATTCCATCTGTAACAATCCTTGGCTCTGTAATATTAGGTCTAATAGCTGGAGTTTCTGATATTTTGGGAGTATTTGGTTCTGGTATCGGTATTTTGTTGACTGTGGATATTTTGATTAATTATTATAACCAGCTTGTAAGAGAAAAAGTGGAAATGGTAATGCCCAGACTTGGTGCTTGGCTTGGCAGATAACAAAAAAGTCGTAATAGTTGGGATTCCTGGAGTTGGTAAAACATCTCTTGTTACAAAACTTGTAGAACTAATCAAACAACAAAACAAAACTGTTGGCGTACATAGTTTTGGGACAGTAATGCTTGAGGAGGCAATGAAAAATGGAATTAAAGATAGGGATGAATTAAGAAGACTACCAATAGAAAAACAACAAGAACTTCAAAAAATGGCTGCAGAAGATATTTCAAACATGGAAGATGATGTGATTTTAATCGATACACACGCTTTCATATCTACAAAATCAGGTTTCTATCCTGGTCTTCCGAACTATGTGATACAAATCATGCAGCCTACTAATTTCATAGCAATTACTGCTAGTCCTGATGAGATACACGATAGAAGAATGAAGGATACAACTAGAAACAGAGATCCAGTTTCTATTGAAGATATTAAAAAAGAACTTGCTGTTCAAGATGCAATGCTTTCTAGCTGTTCTGTTCTTTCAGGTTCGCCGATGAAGGTAGTATTTAATCATGAGGGAAAAGTTGATGAGGCAGCTAAATCTGTATTAGATGCTATAGGACTATGATTGAGTTTAACTTTATCCTGAATTTCTTGGATCTTGTATTCTTACAAGGAGATCTTTTGGGATTACGAGGAGAGGGTCCACTTGGAAGTGCTGATCCAATAGTAAAAGGAATGCTACCTTCTGCGCTTGGGATTATTGGTTTCTCTATAATGTTAAATCTATTCAATGCCGGAGTTAGAAAAAAACTAGTTGATTCAGTAAAACTCAAAAGAATAATGAAAGAGACGAAGACTTGGCAAAAGGCAAGAATGGCAGCCTTCAAGTCAAAAGATCAAGCAAAGATTGATGAGCTAAGCAAAAAATCCAAGTACATGAACAAAATGAGTATGGAGATGATGCAGATGAACATGCGTCCAATGATGATCACAATCATTCCACTACTGTTGATTTTCTATTTTCTAATGCCTACACTGTTTTCATACACTGTAGCCATCTCTCCAATTCCTCTCAATGTAATACCTGGTGATTTCTTCCAACTTACTTGCACAGCTGAAAAAATGGCTTTAGATGTGGAGAATGGTATTGGACCATTCTGTGGTACTGAAAATGAGATCTTTTTGTGGGCATGGTATTTTCTTACTGCCATTGCATTTAGTGGAACTATAATGAAACTAACCAAGACTTCTATGAATGAATAGGGTTGTTAAAATCAATAATTATTTCCGGACCACCAGCAATAGGAAAAACTACTATTGCTAAAGGTCTTGCAAAAGAATTCGGTCTTGTACATCTGAGCGGAGGAGATATCCTCAAAGAATTAGCTGAAGAGGAAGGATTTGATACAAAAAGGGATGATTGGTGGGATACACAAGAAGGAATGAATTTTCTTAGCAAGCGTCAAGAAAATTCTGAATTTGACAGAAAAGTAGATGATAAACTCAAAAAACTTTTTTCTAAAGGAGATGTTGTCATAACTAGTTATACACTTCCATGGCTTGTTGATGGCGGAGTTAAGATTTGGTTAGATGGGTCTAAAGAAAATAGTGCACAAAGAATGACTACTAGAGACAATTTATCAGAAACTAACGCTTTAGAAATTGTACAAAAACGATATAATGAAAATAAAATAATTTACAAAACATTATACGGGTTTGAGTTTGGCGAAAATCTATCTGTATTTGATAAGATCATTGAAACCGATGGTCTCAACGCAGAACAAGTTCTTGAAATTGCAAAATCAACTGTGAGGGAGTATTTTTGACGCTGAAACAACTTGAGGGTCTAATCACTATCGATGAAGATATCACTGACGATCAATATGGTACATACTATGACAAGCGTACAGTTGAACAGTTGTTAAATTATGGTTTGATATTACTGGATAAGCCAGCAGGTCCAACCAGCCACGAAGTTGTAGCATGGACTAAACGTATTTTAGAAATTTCAAAGGCTGGACATAGCGGTACTTTGGATCCACAAGTTACAGGTGTACTTCCATTGGGTCTTGGTGAGGGCACAAAGGCTTTGGGTGTTTTACTACTTGGTCCAAAGGAGTATCATGCATTGGGTAGACTGCATTCATTGCCATCTAAAGAAAAACTTGACAATATTTTAAATGAATTCTGTGGAGACATTTACCAAAAACCACCTCAACGTTCATCTGTCTTAAGACAGACACGAATCCGTAAAATTTTTGAGCTAGAGTTGCTTGAACAGAAAGAAAACTTGATTTTAATCCGTGTACTTTGTGAGGCGGGTACCTATATTAGGAAATTAATCTATGATTTTGGCGAAGTATTGGTACATGGCGGTACTATGATTGAGCTAAGACGAACTCGTGTAAGCCAGTTTCATGAAAACCATCCATTGGTTACTCTTCATCAAATTGCAGATGCATTTGCAGATTGGAAGGATAACAAGGATGGTTCCAAACTATCTACCATGATACATCCAATAGAGCATGTCCTAAGTGAAATCAAGTCAGTGGTTATACGTGATTCTGCTGTTGATGCGCTATGTCACGGAGCACAACTTGCCATACCTGGAGTATTACAAATCTCTCCAAATTTACAAAAGGAAGATCTTGTTGGTGTTTACACGCAAAAAGGAGAGATTGTTGCACTTGCACAATCTTTGATGTCTGAATATGATATCAAAGAAAATACAAAAGGATATGCCTTTGAAACAAAACGAATAATCATGGCACCAGAGACCTACCCCAAAAGTTGGAAATCACGGTCAACAATTAAAGAAAACATCACGAATGTATAGATGAGATGAAAAGCGTACCTAGGGGTCTTCTAATTGCAATTTTGATTGGTATGATGGCTGGTTTGATACTTGGGGTTTTTGAGAATTTCCAATACAATCATGAGCAACTAGTATTTCAGGATGGTTCTTCAATTTCCATTGTAACAGAAAAGATTGATTTTGAACTGGGAGAACAGATTCACATTAAAATTATAAATTCTGGCACTATCTCTCTAACATTTTCTGATGCCTCGTATGGTTTGAAGGTGACAGGACTTGACGGTGTATTATATTATACTCCAATGGCAGCTCAAGTAATTTCTACACTTGAACCAAAGGAAGAAAAAACATTTGTTTGGAATCAGAAAAGAATGGATGGCTCTGATTCACTGGAGGGCATATACAAGATCGTAGTTGAGGGATTTGACCATGAAAACAATAAAGTGAAAAAATCTATAGTCATAAACCTTCTAAAGTAAGATATTCAGGAATCTATGTGGCGAATAATTAATGCCGGGGTCGCCTAGCCTGGTAGGGCGCGCGCCTGGAATTCTATCAAACCATAAAGCGCGTTCTCGCAAGGGATCGAGAGTTCAAATCTCTCTCCCGGCGCCTTTACATAATTAAAAGTGACAATAGTTGTAATGCAAAAATATGATATTGCCATTATTGGTGGAGGAGTATTAGGAACTACAATTTCATACTGGCTTTCTACATTATATGATCTAAAGATTTGTTTAATTGAAAAAGAACCTGATGTCGCGTTACATTCTAGCACTCGTAATAGTGGCGTAATTCATTATCCATTTTACTTGGATTCTAAACGAAAGAAGAATTTCGCTAGGGCGGCGTTTCTTTCTCATGATATGTGGAAAGTATTGGCTAATGAAAACAATATTCCTTGGGTTCAAGGCGGGACAATTGAAATTGCATTAGATGAGGAGCAACACAAAACTCTTGAAAAATATATGGTTTTGGGAAAAGAAAATGGATTAACTGAAGAGGATATTTCAATTCTTGATTCCGACGAACTTAAACAAAAAGAGCCTAACTTGAATTGTTATTCAGGTCTTTATTGCACTAAAGAAGGCTCAACAAACTATGGTCTACTTACAAAAGCAGTATCAGAGTTGTCCAAAAAAAATGGGACAAATTTTTTACTTAAGCATAATGTGAAACATGTAGAAGAAACATCCAAAGAAGTCAACATAATCTTTTCAGACAACTCATCACTAACGGCAAATTTTGTAATCAATTGTGCCGGAGGGAATTCTCTTGATGTTGCTAAAAAATTCAGATTGTTAAAAGGTTATTCAGATCTTCATTTTCGTGGTGAATATTGGGTAGCTGATTCTGACATTGCAAATCTTGTTAAAACAAATATCTATACTGTTCCACGCTATCCAGAATTTCCATTTTTAGATCCACATTGGATTAAAAGAGCCAATGGCGAAACTGAGATTGGTCCAAATGCGGTTCCTGTTGACTCTCCAGAAGCATATGACAGCTTTATCACAGATATTCCTACTGCACTTTCAAAAATCACGGACATTGTTACTGGTAGCACAAAGAAGCTTCTTCTAAATACAGACTTCATCTCGTTAATATCTAAGGAATTTCTTAGTTCAATTTCTAAATCGGCCATGGTTGAAAGGGTGAAAAAATTTATTCCTGCTGTTAAACCAGAAAATTTTCCAAAACGTGGAACAGCAGGAATTAGAACTCCAGTAATTTCACCTGAGGGAAATTTTGTATCTGAAATGATAGAAATTGAAGGCAAAAATTCTTTTCATGTGGTAAATTATAATACTCCTGGCGCAACTGGGGCCCCAGCTTACTCCGCTTTTGTTGTGAAAAAATTGCAGGAAAAAGGAATTTTGACACAACCAAAAAATCAAAAATACTCAATTTGGAATTTCAATGAAATTATTGGACAAGATTAATATCCATTTCAATTACAATTTTTTTGTTGTTACCTGACAAGTGCTCCATTAGAGAAGGAAACAAAGATTGCGTTAACCCACCAGAATATCTAATTACTGTAGTATCTAATAATGATGAATTCATGCTGGGAATAACATGTGAAAAACACAAGGCATCTGTTTCATCAAAAATTGGAACACTTCAAAATGATGGAAAGATACCAAAAGGCACAATCAAATTTGAAAACCTCAAATCTGTACAAACTGATTGTATTCGTGGAGATCCTGATGATTTAATTCAGCTATAACCACTTAAACCATTTATAATATCTTAACAATAAAAATAACAATGAGTTCTGATAATACCAATGAAGAATTCACTCTTTGTGATGATTGTAAAAACCCCATAGAAAATTGTACTTGTGTTTGCCCTTTTTGTGGGGAACGCGATAAATGTGAATGTGGATTAAAACTTTCTAATGATGATAGCGCTGCTACTGGTGGTTAAGGATTGATCAGTTATGGTTTTTGATTATAGTTGGTTAATAGGTGGACCACAGGGAAGTGGTGTTGACACTGCAGCAAACATATTTTCACGGGTTGGTGCAAAACTGGGCTACCATGTTTTTGGAAAAAGGGAATATCATTCTAACATCAAAGGTTTACACAGTTATTTCGTAGTAAGACTTTCAGACAACAAAATTCGTTCAAATGTAAACGGCGCAAACATCATGGTTGCTTTTGATGCCGAAACCATGATCAGACATGGTTTGAGCATTTCAAAAAATGGAGCAATAATTTATGATTCATCTATAGTTAATACAAGCATTGATGAAATTCCAACCATTGAAGCAGATCATAGAGTCAGATTAGATGAATTTTTTAAATCAAAAAATATGGAACCAAAAGTTTCAAGCATAATTGAGTTAGCCAAGGAAAGTGGTGTCAATGTTTACCCAATTTCATTTTGGGATGCATTATCAAACATTGCAGACGAATTGAAAAGACCTGAACTTTCACGTATGACACGTATGTTCAATGTGTTGGGTGTTTCATTTTCACTTGGAGTTTTGAAAGCACCCATAGCACCATTACTGGAATCTATAGAAGAAATCTTTTCAGCAAAACCTACCATTGCTGATTTGAATAAAAAGGCGGCAAATTTTGCTTATAATTATGCATCTGCAAAATTTTCTGGTTTTAATGCCTCACTTAATGAAACAGACAAGGAACCAAACATAATGCTCGTTCAAGGGCACCAGGGTTCAGCCCTAGGAAAAATGGTATGTGGATGTAGGTTTCAATCGTATTATCCTATCACTCCTGCATCAGATGAAAGTGAATTTTTGGAAACACATGAAATTTTACAAGTAAAAGAAGATAGACCGGGTTCCACTACTATAGTACAAACTGAGGACGAAATTTCTGCGATTGGTATGGCGGTAGGAGCATCATTAACAGGTACACGTTCTGCAACATCAACTTCAGGACCAGGATTTTCATTGATGGCAGAGACACTTGGCTGGGCTGGAATAAATGAGGTGCCAGTAGTCATTTCATTATTTCAAAGAAGTGGACCATCTACAGGATTGCCAACAAGACAGGGTCAAGACGATTTACTTTTTGCAATCAATGCGGGTCATGGAGAATTTCCAAGAATAGTTTATGCATCAGGAGATGTTGAAGATAGTTTTTATGATACTGGAAAATGTTTCAATTTTGCTGATGTTTTTCAACTTCCTGTGATTCACATACTTGACAAATTTATTGCTAGTTCAGTTGTTACATGTAATAGATTTGAACCAGATTTGGTCTCAATTGATCGTGGAAAATTGCTTGAAAAAATAGACGGTGACTACAAACGTTTTGCTCATTCACCAGATGGCATTTCTCCAAGATCAAAACTTGGTCTTGAAAATGGTGTTTTTTGGAATACAGGTGATGAAAGTGACGAGCACGGTCACATCTCAGAGGATCCAGTAAATAGAATTCAGATGATGGATAAAAGACAGAAAAAAGTTGAGCAAATTCTTACTCTAGTTCCTAAAAATGATCAGGCAGTTGCATATGGTAAATCTGATATTTGTATTGTAAGTTGGGGTTCTCCAAAGGGACCAATCTTAGACGCAATTGAAATGCATAGAAAGGAAGGACATGAAATTGGTTTCATAGATATCAAACTACTAGAGCCATTTCCTACAGAGCATGTCAAATCACTCCTAAAAGACTCTTCAGTAATAGTTGACATTGAAGCAAATATGACTGCTCAGCTTGGTTCATTGATCAGAAAAAATTTGTTAAAGGATCCAGACTACTATGTTTTGAAATATACAGGAAGGCCAATGACATGTATAGAAATTTTTGATTCTCTGAAAAAAATATTAGAAAAGAAAGCTGAAAAAAGGCAGGTGTTATTGTATGGCGATTAAGTTAGGAGATTATAAAACTGGAGTACATAATGATTGGTGCCCAGGATGTGGAGACTTTGGAATAGTTAATGCAATACAAATGTCATTGGCAGAAATGCAAATTCCTAAACATAAAGCAGCTATTTTCTCTGGAATTGGTTGTTCTGGGAAGACATCACATTTCATCAATACCTACGGCGTTCATACTCTACATGGTAGGGTTTTGACATTTGCTCAGGGTGCAAAAATCGCAAATCCTGAAATGACAATAATTGCTGCTGGTGGAGATGGAGATGGTCTTGGAATTGGAGCTGGACATTTTGTTGCAGCTGGAAGACGAAATGTTAACATGACCTATATCATATTTGATAATGCTGTATACGGATTAACAAAAGGCCAAGCCTCACCAACCTTGAAGTTGGGAGAACAAACCAAGTCTCTATCAAATCCTAATCCAAATTACAATGTAAATCCCATAGCTCTAGCAATTTCTAGTGGTTTTACATTTGTTGCTAGAAGTTATTCTTATGATGTTAGACAGTTAAAGGATCTTATTACGGCTGCAGTAAAACACAAAGGTCTGGCATTTATTGACGTTTTACAACCATGCCCAACATATAATGATCTTTACACAAGAGACTGGTTTTCTGGTATTGATCAAATTAATGAAGAAACAAAAAAACCAACACCTAGAATTTACAATCTTGCGGATGTGGGCTATGATCCGGTAGTACATTATAGCACTACTACCGAACTTAATGAAAAACTAGCACAAGCACTGGAAAAATCACTTGAGTGGGGTGATAAGATACCTACTGGAATATTCTATAAGAACGAACTAGTCACGCCATATACAAAAAGGATAACAGACAAAGTACCTAATTACCTTGAAAACCCTGCAGCAAAACAGAAGATTTCTAAGAATGGAAAACCCACTACGGATATTTCAACCATTCTTGATTCTTTAAGAATATAGTATGTTGTAATCATTGGACGCCATATGAGTTATTAGCAAGAAATTCTAACTATTACCTTACTTTGAATATAACTGACGTCAACATAATTTTTCGTAAATCAATCATTAAGGGTTTTTTTGAAGACAAACTTGTAAATCTAGATTTTAAAAAATCTGCCATAAAACATCCTACAATTAATGGGGATGGATTGATGCAATCTAGTCTACTTCATATTTTTTTTGATATTGAGACGGGTGCGGATTATCCTGACGGAGATGAGTGGTTTATCGCCGATTTTTTATTTCCTTATGATATGAAAATATCTGATGAAATTATAGGACCAGACTATTTTACAACTATACCTGCTGCAGATAACAAAAACTTTTGGCATCATCGTGAAATGATTAGATACAAGTATGGTAAGACAAAAAAGCTTAGTGAAGCATTAGAATTTTTAGAGGTAAAATACAAAGAACTTCATTCAATGGTTGAACCATTGGAGNAAGACATCAAGTGACTACATTCCATCCTTTTTTGGTAAAGATGAATTTTTTCCGTCCTGCGGAACCATCAGAACCAGTCCAAACTTGATTAAATTTCCATTTACCAGATTCTATATCATATTTGTATAAAACTTCAGATGTCTTTCTCCAATGGTTCAAATCATTGAGATGGTACGGGAGTAATTCCACTACAAAATCAATTTTTTCTATTGCACTGTTAAAATCATGATTCTCATTCAAATCAGTTACAAATCGAACATTAGGTTTTCCTGTAAAGAGTATTTCAACTACGATAGCATTTCCCTTACCACGCCGTCTCTTCATTTCTTTGATAATTGACTTTACCCTCTCCCACGCCCTAAATTCAAACCATTTGAAAAACTCCTCACTAAACGGTAGCGGTATATCAATAGTTAATGCACTAACAAAGTTTTCTTTATTTTGTTCCGTTTCTTCCTGCAGAATGCTAAATTTTCCATTGAATAAACCATAGATCACTTCAATTTCCCATGGTGAAATCCCATAGTATGCCAAACGAACAGTTTGTGGTTTTTCCTCCATTAATTTCTAAAGTAGAAATTTGTAATTAAAGGTTAAAGGTAATTGGAAAATTTCTAATTTAGAAAATTGTGTCCAGATATTTCCAAAGATACATCGAACCTATCGTGCCTATAACAAATAACATTGGTTTCCATGCAAATACCGGTAGATTTGGAGTTACCAATTTTATCTTATAATTATCAAATACAGTATGTACATATTTTTTAATTCTATTATTCCAAACTCTATATTCAATTTCATATTTTTTTAGCATATTTTCTATTTCGTATATCACTGGAGTTCTTTGCCCAAACAGATGTTGTAAATAATCTCTAGAAATTTCTACCTCAGCATGTATAGCCACAAGCTCTTTTTTCAATTCCACAAGTCTTACATGCATTTCCCATGGTTTTTTGAGTTTCAGGGAAAGACCATTACCAATTTGAAACGGTTGCTTATGTTCAAATTTGACCTTTGAAAAACCCTCTTGTAAAAACATTTGAAATAATTCACTAACATTTTTTTTTACCACAACGTGAAGCTGTTCTACATTAGAACTTTTTTCTATGTTCACCACTCCTTTAAGACCATCAAAAAAAGAAATTGTCTTAGGGTATTTTGTAAGATATTCTGCCATAGCTTTGTTCTCAAAACTACCTATATTTAAAAGCAAATATGATTCTAAGCTGATTTTTTAAATAATATACTATTTTTTCAAACCTCTGACATAAACACACTCATCATATGGAATCGCTGTTTCTTCAGAACTGATTTTTCTATCCGTCAATTTTGCACCAGATTCTCTAATAATAGCCATTGGCAGTAATTCATCTCCCTCTCCCATTTTGTGATTTGCAATTGATGCTAAATTGTCTGCAGTAGCTTGAAATGTTACTTTCAACACGTTTCCATCAAGATCTTTGGTTGCACGTCGATCTGAAACGGGTTCAATTCCAGAACAAGCTATTGCCACGCCGCTAGTACCTATTCTTGCTGGCATAAGTCTACTGTCAACTATTATGATACCAACATGTATGTGATAATCCAAAAAGAATTTCCTTTTAATTTGCTCTGCAACTTGATAAGGATCATTAGGATATAAAATCAGTTTACCCTGAGAATTAGATTTGTCAATACCAGCATTGGGTGCCATAATATTATTTGATGATGTGATAACAAATCCAGAAACACCACCGAAGACAACATCCGATTCGCGAACTATTGCCTCGCTTAATTTTCTGTTAATTGAAAATTCTCCCGATAATTCATTTGCCTTTTCAGAGAGTTTAATAGAATTATGATCCAGTATTCTTCCTTGTGAAATGGAAATGTATTTGCTTGAAATGACTAGAATGTCACCTTCATTTAGGGAAACACCGTTTTCTTTTACAAGTTTTCTAATTTCATTATAAAGGTCAAATTTGCCCTCTTTTTTTGTTGCCTGAACTGGAAAGACTTCTAGAACCATAATCAGTTTTTAATTCACTTCCTTTTTATTATTCTGAAAAGGTTTTAATCTAAAGAAGAAGCGATTTTGAATATGAATATAACGGAAAAAATCCTAGCTAGAGCATCTGGTAAAGACAAGCTCGAGCCGGATGAGGTGATATTTGCGAACGTAGATAAAATCATGTTACATGATGTGTCAGGACCAGGTGTAATCAAGACATTTGAAAAATTAGAAAAGGATGGTGTAATTAAAGTAGACAAGCTTTTTGATCCTTCAATGATTTGGGTTACTGAGGATCACTTCGTTCCTNCTGTAGATAAGATATCTGCGGAAAATATTGTCAAATTATCTAATTTCACAAATAAATTCGGAATAAAAAAACACTTCAAATATGGTATGGGTCAATATGGAATTTGTCATTCTATGTCACATGAAGAAGGTCTTGTGTCTCCGGGCGAACTATATGTTGGTGGAGATTCTCATACCAATACAACTGGAGCATTAGGTGCATTTGCTTGTGGATTGGGTCACACAGATGTTGCATATGCAATGTTAAATGGAAAATTATGGTTTAAAGTTCCTGAAACTTTGTATTTCAGGATAAATGGAAAATTACCTGAAAATGTCATGGCAAAAGATCTCATTTTAAGAATTATTGGTGATATTACAACAGAGGGTGCCGCAGGAAAAGCCATGCAATTTGGTGGAGATGGGATTTCTGACATGTCAGTAGAATCACGTTTGACACTAACTAATATGACTACAGAAGCTGGTGCAAAAAATGGAATAATAGAACCTGATCAAAAAGTATTTGATTATATTTCTGAACGTGGTGTTACAAAATATGATGCGGTTTATGATGATGAAGATGCACAATATGAAAAAACATTCGAATATGAAGCATCAGAACTTGAACCAGTAGTGGCTAAACCATTTTCACCACAAAACGTTTCGGTTGTTCGAGAAACTGGCAGTATAGACATTGACAAATCATACATTGGTTCTTGTACGGGAGCAAAATATGAGGATTTATTGGCTGCCGCAAAAATTCTCAAGGGACGAAAAGTTAAGGTGAGAACTGAAGTTCTTCCAGCTACAATTTCAATTTACAAAAAGGCCACTGAAAATGGTTTGACACAGATCTTTATTGATGCTGGAGCAGTTGTAGGTCCTCCAACATGTGGTGCATGTTGTGGTGCGCAGATGGGTGTACTAGCAAAAGATGAAGTTTGTGTGAGTACAACTAATCGTAATTTTCCTGGTCGTATGGGGCATTTAGAATCAAAAGCCTATCTTGCATCACCATTAGTTGCAGCAGCTTCTGCAGTTACTGGCAAATTAACTGATCCAAGGGATTTGCAATGAAAGGAAAAGTCATCAAATATGAACAGGATAATATTGATACAGACGTGATTTTACCTGGGCCATATCTGAAACTACATGAGCATTCTGAGCTAGCGGAACATGCAATGGAAGGAATGGATCCTGATTTTCATTCCAAAGTAAAAAATGCTAACATCATTGTTACTGGAAATAATTTTGGCTGTGGTTCTTCAAGGGAACATGCACCAATTGCCCTTAGCGCTAGTGGAATCGAAGCGGTATTAGCTCTATCCTTTGCAAGAATATTTTATAGGAATTCAGTAGATGGTGCATATCTATTACCTATTGAAATTGATGAAAAAACATATTCTAGCATTTCAGAAAATGACGAGTTAGAAATTGATACTAGTAAAAATGAAATCAAGAATATTACAAAAAATGAACTTTATTCCATGAAACCATTCCCAGATCTTATTAGCAAAATCATATCAGCTGGCGGTATTTTCAAATACAAACCATGAGTCAAACCTGTGGGATTGAGTAAGATGTCTGATATTACCTCTGAACTGTTGCAAAAATGGACTGGTGCTGTAAAGGGCGGTGATGCAAAACAGGTTATCAGCCTTTACCATGAGGATGGTATACTGCTGGGAACATTTTCTGGTAAGGAAAGAGTTGGGCACGGATTGATCCTTGAATATTTTGAGAATTTGTTAAAATCTCCCGTAGAAGTAAAGATTGTGTCAGAGCATCCTAATGTTTTCGAGTCGGTTGCAGTAAACTCTGGTCTTTACAACTTTGTAACAGAAGGTAAAACAATCAATGCAAGATTTTCGTTTGTCTATCAGAAAGGCAATGACGGATGGAAGATTGTTTCCCACCATTCTTCAGTAATGCCTGAAACTTGAATACTTTCTAACGATATGATTTTTGTTTTCTTCTTCTAGCGCCAGGTCCACCAAATTTCTTTGGTTCCTTTCTTCTTGCGTCACCACTAATAAGATATTTATCAAATTCGTCAATCTTCTTTCTAATGTCACTTCTTTGAGATTTTGTAAATGGATGATCTTTAGGATCCCTTTTATTTTTAGTCCATCCTATTAGCGCTCGTGTTATGGCAGTGGCTGCAGCATATGATTGACCCATAAAACCGCCTCCGCTAACTCTAACTGAGATATCAATTTTATTTCTTATTTCTCCAGAAATTTCAAGTGGAACCAAAATCACTTCACGTGCCATCTCTGGTTCTATCATATCTATTGGTACATTGTTTACTCTAACTTTTCCTACCCCTTTAGTGATGTAAACATGAGCATTGGCAGTTTTTCTTGTCGCGAAATAAATCTCAGTTTTTACAACCATTAATTCCACCCAACATATCTACCAAGTTCTCCCACGCTTGTATACAACGCACTTGGTTTTCTAATCTTTGTTTTTTCAAGCTGTATTTTTCCTAATGGTTTTACATCTTTTGGGACTCCAATATACACTCTAAGCCTACTAAGTGCTGCCTTACCTGACGGTTTATCTCTTGGTAACATTCCTCTTATCATCCTACTGATAATCGTATCAGGTTTACGTGGATGAAATGGGCCGTGTTTTGGATGTAAAATACTTGATATTTTTAGGAATTGTTTGTATTCACCAACGATATTTTTCTTTCTACCACTAATCATAATTTTTTCTGAGTTTACCACTGTGACCCTATTTCCTTCAAGTAGTAATTTTGCAACATTAGATGAAAGTCTTCCAGCAATATGATCTGTTGCATCTATCACTATTGGTCTGCTGGTTTTGTCAACAAGTTTTTCTTTTGGTTTAGCTGCAGGTTTTGGTTTAGCTACAGGTTTTGGTTTAGCTACAGGTTTTGGTTTAGCTACAGGTTTTGGTTTAGCTACAGGTTTTGGTTTAACCAAAAATTATTACACCTTTTCCAGTTGGATATTTTTTAATCATGTCAGAGTAAGTCATAATCTTTCCTCCATTTTGAATTATCTTATTTGCCGCACTTGTAGATATTGAAAAGGAACATAGTGTAATTTTGTGAGATATGTTACCCGTTCCAAGCACTTTGCCAGGTACAAAAAGAATGTCGTTCTCTTTTGTGGCAGTGTTTATTCTTGTCAAGTTTACAACTCGCCTTGACGATGGTTTTAAAGCAAGATCTGCCAGCCTAGACCATATAGGCGCTTCATTTTTCTTTGAGGCTTGTTTAAGATCCTTGATCATGTGAAAAACTATTTGGTTAACCAATAGATTAATGCGCTTTCTAACCCAAATATAACAGTATGACTATTATTCTTTCAAGTTAACAAGAATTTCTTTGAACTGTTCTAGTCTTTTAGAAAGTTCTTCAATTCCAGCTAGAATTATCTGCTTTGGTTCAAGAG
This sequence comes from Nitrososphaerota archaeon, assembly GCA_018263495.1. Classification (GTDB taxonomy): domain Archaea; phylum Thermoproteota; class Nitrososphaeria; order Nitrososphaerales; family Nitrosopumilaceae; genus Nitrosopelagicus. The sequence continues at coordinate 24,097 of JAANXC010000048.1, read as the reverse complement.
AACCAGTAGTTTCAACAGTTAGAATATACTCATCTTCTTTGTCAGTATCTGTAAGTGTTGATATATTTGCTGAATTCCATTTGGCATGTTCCGTTCCCCTACCAAGTCGTGCATATGCTTCAAGTTTAATGCGTTGTCCAGGAGCTAAATATGCAATAGGGATTTGATTAGAAATTGGTTTTACAACTTGATCCTTTGATTCAAGTTCCGCAGATGTAACCATTATTGTATTTTCTGCAGCCTCTGAATCAAGAACTAACATCACTCTGGAATTCGATTCATCGAATCCATTAAGTTCTGTTTTGAGAGGAATCATACCCAATGTATGGGTTAAACCCTCATCTGGTAAAACAGACGAATTTGTTATTATATCTACAGTATCTATGGCAAAAATTGGAACACCATTAAGACAAATTCTTCTTAGTGCATTAGCATGATGTAGTGAAATACCTTTAAGCTTGATGGAAATTTTGTTATCTTCTTTAGTAAGAATCTGAATAGAGGGCAAACTTATTAAAAAAATTCTAAAATCCAAATAAAAATCTAGCTGGGATATCTATAGATTAATATCAATTCTGGTAGTAGCAGTACCATGTCAGATAAATTAACAGTAGTAAAATACTCTTTTGAAGGCGAAAAATTTGAGATATTGGTTAAACCTGATCCAGCACTTGACTATAAACTTGGAAAAATAAAAGATATTAGTTCTGTTCTAGTTTCTGATGAAATATATCAGAATTCAGGTAAGGGTACTAGAGCATCGTCTGAAAAATTACAAAAGGCATTCAAAACAGAGGATGCCCTGATTATCGCAGAAAAAATATTACAGAAGGGAGATCTTAATTTAACAACTGAGCAGCGCCGCAAGATGACTGCAGAAAAACGAAAACAGTTAATCACATTTATTGCAAAGACATTTGTTGATCCGCGTTCTCATTTACCTCACCCACCTCTAAGAATTGAACAGGCTATGAGTGATGCTCGCACAAGTATTGATCCTTTCAAAAGTGTTGAGGAACAAGTCAAAGACATTGTGGAGGGTCTACGTTCTATTATTCCATTAAAATCAGAAAATCTTTTGTTAGGAATTTCTGTTCCTGCTCAATATGTAGCAAAGTCTTATTCTGTACTAAAATCAATAGGCATTTTGAAAAAAGAAGATTGGCAGACAGATGGATCTTTGAAAGCAATACTAGAAATACCAGCCGCAGCAAGACCAAACATGATAGATAGATTAGGCGCAATAACAAAAGGCACTGCATTTGTTGAGGTTTTAAAATGAGTGAAAGCCAATTTGTTCTTCCAGGTGATGTTATTGTTACAGGTGATTATAGACCAGAACAAAATGTTATGCTTGATGGTAACAGACTAATGTCTACAGCAGTTGGATTTTCCGAAATAGAAGACAACTTGGTTACTGTAACTCCTTTGACTGGATTATACACTCCAAAAACTGATGATTTAGTTATTGGCAAAATTGTATCACATAATGCATTATCATGGGAAGTTGACATAAATTCTTACTATCCTGGTATTCTCACAGCATTTGACATATTTGGAAAAGATTATTCGGCATCTAGGGATGATCTTTCTTTAAAATTAAACACATGTGATGTTATTTTGGCTAGAATTGCAAACGTAGGTTCTAGAGATCCTTTACTCACTATTATTGGTGAGAATCTGGGAAAGATTGATTCTGGAGAATTGGTCAAAATCTCGCCCACTAAAATCCCTCGTCTTCTTGGAAAACACAAATCTATGATACAAAGCATCGAAGAATCTACTAATGTAACCATTACGGTTGGTCAAAACGGTTTTATTATTTTAAAATGTGATGATTCTGCAGGTTTACAAAAAGCTATTGCATCTATCAAAATGATTGGTATGACACATGATGATGCTACTCTTGAAGAAAAAGTTCAAAATATTTTAGATGGAAACAATTGAAAAAATTCGAATCTAAAAAGCGGTATGTTCTCCCAGGTGATTTTATTACCACTGCACCACTTAGGTTACAGGGCAATGTTGTATTAGAAGGAAAACGAGTTATTGCAACGTCTATAGGATTATCTGATGTTTCTGCTGACAGTGTCAGAGTAATTCCACTAACCGGTGTATACCTGCCAAAAATAGATGACTTGGTAATAGGTACGATTCAATATATTTTTGGTAATTCTTGGTTTGCAGATATTAATTCATGTTATCAGGGAATGCTTTTGGGTCAGGACGTATTTGGAAGAGGTTCATATCCTACCACAAGTGAAATGAAAGAGAGACTTGATAATGGTGACATTATCTATGCAAAAATTGCAAATTCTGATAGACAGCGTGAACCTTTGATTTCAATTGCAGACCAAAGTTTGGGAAAGATTGATTCTGGAGAATTGGTCAAAATCTCGCCCACTAAAATCCCTCGTCTTATTGGAAAACATGGATCTATGATACAAAGCATCGAAGCATCTACTAATGCAACCATTACGGTTGGTCAAAATGGCTTAATTGTTGTGTCCTGTGACGAAACAAATGGATTATTAAAGGCACTTGCGGCAATTCGGATGGTTGATGAGCAAGCACATCTTGTTAATTTGACTGATAAAGTGAAAAAAATGTTAGAATCTGATGGTGTATAATTAATGGGCGGAAGAGAAGCTAATGTAGTATTACTTGACGAAAATGGAATTCGTTCTGATGGACGTAAGGTAAATGAAACAAGAAAGGTTACCATAAAAGCCGGAGTATTAAAAAACGCTAGTGGTTCCGCGTATATTGAATTTGGTGGAAATAAAATACTTGCTGGTGTTTTTGGTCCTAGAGATGTTCATCCAAAACACATGTCAAATCCCGACACGGGAATTTTAAGAGTTAGATATCACATGGAGCCTTTTTCTGTAGGTGAAAGAAAAAAACCGGCTCCGTCACGACGAGAAATAGAGATCAGTAAAGTTATCAAAGAAGCGTTAGAGCCTGCTGTAATGCTTGAAAAGTTCCCTAGAACTGCAGTTGACGTGTTTCTTGAAGTACTGCAGGCAGATGGCGGAACAAGATGTGCTGCGTTAGATGCAGCATCAGTTGCATTAGCAGATGCAGGAATTCCAATGAGGGATTTAGTGTGTGCGTGTGCTTCAGGAAAGGCTGCTGACGCTTTAATTCTTGATGTTAATAATGAAGAAGACCAAGCTGGACAAGCAGATATGCCAATAGGTTATATGCCAAACTTGGGAAAAATCACACTCTTACAATTAGATGGTGTCCTTACTGCGGATGAATACAAAAAATGTATAGAATTAGGCTTAGAAGGTTGTAAACAGGTATATGAAATACAGAAAAACGCATTGCGTGAAAAATATTTTTCGAGTGGTGATAAGGACTAATGGCAAACCTTTCAATCATAGACAAACTCAAAAGATCTAAAATTCTAGATTTACTACAAGAAGGAAAAAGAATTGATGATCGTGCACTAGACGAACCTAGACCTTTGGTTATTGATATTGGAGTTATACCACATGCTAATGGCTCTGCACGGGTTAGATTGGGTGATACAGAAATTGTATCGGGAATCAAAGTTCAGCCTGATAGACCTTTTCCTGATATGGGTGACAAGGGGATCTTTATGTGTACAGCAGAAATTCTTCCATTAGCTCATCCAAGTGCAGAAACCGGTCCTCCTCAACCAGATGTGATAGAGTTAGCAAGAGTGGTTGATAGGGGAATACGCGAAAGCGGTATGATTGATCTATCACAGTTTGTTTTAGAGAAAGACAAATCTGTCATTGGTTTATTCGCTGATAGTGTAGTAACTGATCATGATGGTAATCTGTTTGATGCATGTTCATATGCTTCGGTTGCTGCAATTATTACATCAAAGATCCCAAAATGGGAAATGAAAGATGATATACCTGTTTTAATAGAGAATCAAGAATCGGATGCACCAATTACCACCATTCCAATATCTGTTACAATGGGACGAATTGGTGAATTCATAATTGTAGATCCAAATATTGATGAATGGGGATGTCTTGATGCTAGAATAACAATTACTACAAACTCTGATGGAAATATTGTAGCGCTTCAAAAGGGTGGAAGTGATGGATTTACGTTTGAGCAACTCGTTAAATGCTCTGAATTATCCATCGCAGTTGGTAAAAAAATCAGAGAGACTGTAAAACAAGCAACAGAAGGAGGTCAATAAATTGGTGAAAAAGAAGGGTTCCTTTAAAGGTCTTGGCGCAAGATACGGCATAAAACCGAGAAAAAAATACAGTCGGGTCCACGAAATTCTAAAATCTAAAAGAAAATGTCCTGAGTGTGGCTCCACACAATTTGGCAGACAGGCTGTAGGCATATGGAGTTGTAAAAAATGTGGTTTTAAGATAGCAGGTTTTGCCTATGACGTCAAGATTTAATGCCAAAATTGAAGTAGATGCAGAAGAAAAAACAAATGCAGTTTTTGATTCAGTTAATATTGATAACAAATTCTATCCCGAAAATCCAACCAAAACAGAGATGTTTTGTGACGATAAAATTACAATACTAATTGAATCTGACCAATTGGCACAAATGCGTGCAAATCTTAACTCCTCAATTCGTCTTATTCAGACAAGCTATGACTCGATTGAATCAGTAGATATATAATTAAAATGATTTTTTAATCGTCATATGTCTTCCAATCCACAAATTCCTCCTTTAGTGCAAGAACATCTAGCAAGATTGCAGCAAACACAACAGAACTTTCAATCAATTATGATGCAAAAACAACAGTTAGAATCAGAAAAACTTGAAACAGAAAAAGCACTAGAGGAATTGAAAAAGGCAAGTGACGATGAATCCGTTTTCAAACATGCTGGAACCATCATGATAAAATCTAACAAAAAGGATCTTATTGACGAACTTGAAGAACAGGTGGAACTGGCAAAAACTAAAGCTTCCCTTTTGGTTAAACAAGAAGAGAGATTGAAAACTACTCTAAAAGAACAGGAAACGAAAATTCAGGAAATGATGAAAAATCCCTCTACAAACACTAAACCACCAAAATAACAACTTTCCAAGAAAATATTAATCAAAAAACATATCATTTTTTGTGAATTTAAAGAATCTGCGTATAGTAGTAGATGAAAGAGAAAAAAAAAGTGGTATACCAGACCTTTTAAAGGGAATCGGTATCAATTTGGAAATAAAAACACTACCAATTGGTGATTACATTGTTGCACCTGAAACTGTAGTTGAGAGAAAAACAATTTCTGATTTAGTTTCATCAATCTTTGACGGCCGTTTATTTGATCAATGTAATAGATTGAAAGAACATTATCAATTTCCAATTTTACTAATTGAAGGAAATATAGACGAAGTAGAAGAATTGACAGAAAATTCACTTGTATTTTATGGCGCAATTTCATCTATTGCACTTGATTTCAAAATTCCAGTAATTCATACACCTAACGCTTCTCATACAGCCAAGTTGTTGATGTCTATGTGCTCAAGAAAGGATGCAAGTAAGGGTCCATTTATTAAAAAAATTAGAAAATCAAATGATGTGCAAAAACAACAACTTTCCATATTGTGTAGTTTACCTGGCGTAGGAGAAAAAACTGCCATACGTATGCTGGAAAGGTTTGGAACACCTTTGAGGGTGTTAAGCTCATCAACTACAGAACTTTCCAAGGTTGGTGGTCTTGGTGAAGCTCGTGCTAAAAATATAAAAAAAGTATTACAAACACAAAGTAAGCATTTGAAAAAAACTAGTCAGAAAACACTTCGTGACGTATGAATTAATTCTTCATTGGTTTTCTTTTTAATCTATTTCCACACCTAGGACATTCTGTAACTTTAGAAAAATCTGTTTTACATCCCGGGCAATAATACTTCCAAATTATAACATTTTTTATACCACTTGTCATTACAGGAATAACTTTTATGTTAAGATTTTTTGCCACATTAGAAATAGCAAAATCATCAGTCACAAGTTCAGCCTTAAGTTGAAGACTTAGAGCTATAGTGGATACATCTTCATCGGAAAGGTTGGAAAAATCACCTGATTTTTTTGCAGCATTATTAGCGGTAATAATAAATCGATGCTCAGGATCAGAAATCATTAACCTTTTCGTTTCAATTAAAATCTGAACTGCATCATGATCTTTTTTGATGTGTTCAATTTCATTATAGACGAGAGACGTGATATAGCTTGGTTCATTTGAACTAAATGGAATTCCTGCATAAAATGCACTAGAATCTAAAACCCTAAAAGCCAAGCTTAGTCATCTGTCTCAGACCTTTCTTTTTTAGCCTGACAAAAACTGCTTGTTTTTTGTATTTTTCTATAGTTATTATCTCGCCAAAGCCAGCTGATTTGATTACTTGAGCATCCATGGCTATATTACAATCATGTGAACATCTTATCTCCACCTTTTCGTCAGGAACAACTATGGATGGAAGTCTGTGAACTGGAGCAACTGGTGTTATAATTAATACATCCAAACTTTCATGCAGTATTGGTCCACCAATTGATAAAGAATGACCAGTTGAACCACTTGGTGTTGAAATCATAACGCCATCCATCCTTTGTTTTACTATATCATTTTGAAATTTTATTTCAAATTCAGCAGTTTTAGTCAAATTTTTTCTATTAACATATATCTCGTTTAATGCAGGCTGGAACTGTTTACCGTTACAAGAAGCAACAACCCTTGTTCTTTTGTCAAGCCAAACTTCATTTTTCTTTATGTGTTGTATAGCGTTGTCAATTTCATCCAAATTTATTTCTGAAAAAATTCCTCTATTACCACCAACATTTATTGTTAGAAGTGGTGTCTCATTTTCAAGATTTCTAAACGCTCTAAGAGTAGTCCCGTCTCCACCAAATGTTATTACAAGATCAAGTTTTATCTCCCTTAAATCTTCTAAAGAGTTTACTGTTTTTGCTCCATCAACTAGTACTGGTGAAACAGTGTAAACTTTGAATTTTTGTTTTAATAGCTTTATTGCTATTCCTTTTACTGCCTTTTCAGCTTTTTTTGAGCCAAGTTTACTAACAATGGCGATTTTGTCAACTTTCAAGCCGATTCCGTTTGCAAACGCTTCTTAAAAATTTAGTTTATTATTTACTCATGAATTCTAGGAACAAAGATTTTTATCTATTTTATACTATACCTAAATCATGTCATTGCTTCTTAAAGATAGAGTATACACAATGCAGGCTCCAACTGCTAAACGGGGAATTTACCCAATGCATGGTTACAAGCTCGGTTTGTATAGAATGCCAATCAAACTTGAGGATCCAGCTGAGATAAAGTCTATTCTTGAAGGAATGAAAAAGACGTTTGTGATGGATAAATATGCTGACAGGATATATGCAACATACAATTGGATTGAAGAAAATATACCGGATCCAGATGCTGATGGATATGAATACGTAAATCTTAGTGTCACTGTTGAAATTGTAACGGGTGAAGTAATTGATGCCATTTATCAGATTTATCCGGTTGAAAAATTTAGTGCGCCTCAATGGGTACAAAACTATAGAAAAAAGGCTGACCACTTTGCAAAAATGATAATTGACACACTTCTTAGAAATACTATACTTTCTGACAAGATGGTTGAATATCTTATGAAATCAGAAAATATGTCAGAAGCACAAGCACTAACAAAATTGGAGGAATTAACTCCTCTGGCACAAATAGTATTAGATGCCAAACCAATAGCCAAAATTGAAAAGCCAAAACCAGCAGTTGAAGGTAAAAAACAAGTAATCACGAGGGACGGAGAGGAGGCGGTTCCAGGACCAATTGATATTGAATTCAAAGATAAGATGGACATATCCGCGCCATTCAAAACAAAGACTGGAAATGAGGTTAAGACTTGGGGAAGAGTTGGAGTAGATAACAAAGTTATGGGTGTTTGGGGAGAGTTTTGTGCTGTTGACTTTGATATTTGTATTGGAGATGGGGCTTGTATCGATGCATGCCCTGTAGCAGTTTACGAATTCTTTGACTTTCCGGGAAATGCTGGATCTACAAAAAAACCACTCCAGATTAACGAACCAGACTGCATATTCTGTCTAGCATGTGAGGGTGTTTGTCCACCACAGGCGATTAAGATTTATCCACAATAGCTACAACCAGTGATAAATTTCATAACTGTTAATATTGTATAATATTTTGATAGTATTGTAGATGGAACCTATAGCACCAAATCCCTTCACTGGATTTGTTTTTTATATTTTCATAGCTTGCGCGATTATCATAATTTCTTATACATGTAATTTTTATTATTTGGCATTTCTTTCAGGACGAAGAAAAGAAAATCAGGACACAGTATCAATAGGTGAGCCAACTGTTACAATTCATCTTCCAATATATAATGAAAAGTATGTTGCAAGTCGTCTGATAAACTCTGTCTGTGATCTAGACTATCCAAAGCAAAAGATGCGTATCATGATCCTGGATGATTCTGATGATAACACTACAGAGCAAGTAGCAGAACTTGTCAAAAATTACAAGGGCAAAGGCTTTGATATATCCCACATTAGACGTGGAACAAGACAGGGTTACAAGGCTGGGGCACTAAAGTACGCGATGAAATATACTAAAAGTGAGTTTGTCGCAATTTTTGATGCAGACTTTATTCCACCAACATGGTATCTGAAGAGAGCAATACCTTATTTTGCAAAACCAAACATTGGGCTTGTCCAATGTAGATGGGGACATGTTAACGAAAATTATTCTGCTTTGACTCAGGCGCAGGCACTGAGCCTAGATTTCCATTTCTTAGTTGAGCAGAAGGCAAAAAGTAACTCACGTATGTTTATGAATTTTAACGGTACTGCGGGAATTTGGCGTAAGGAATGCATTGATGATTCAGGAGGATGGCACACTGCAACTCTAGTGGAAGACTTGGATTTGAGTTATAGAGCACAAATGAAGGGTTGGAAATGCCTTTTCATACCAGACATAGTTGTTAATGCAGAACTACCTGTACAGATGAATGGTGCCAAGAGGCAGCAGTTCAGATGGGCCAAGGGCTCGATTCAATGTGCAATAAAACTTCTTGGCGGTATTTTAGTAAAACGAAAAATTGCAATTGATGCAAAACTTCAGGCTTTTGTACAACTAACTCGTCACATAGTTTTTCCATTAATGTTAATTCAATTTCTTGCACTTCCAATTCTTTTAGCATCTAATGTGAATCTCTATATTGTTAGTTTCCTTCCAGTGGTAACGCTTGCAACATACCTTGCCATGGGACCAGGAGCTTATCTTTTCATAATTCATAACATGTATGATAAAAATCGGAAGGAAAAAGCAATAGCCATGCCTTATCTGATAATTTATTCCATGGGAATGGCGGTAAACAACACCATAGCTGTAATAGACGCTATGGTGGGAAAGAAGAGCGAATTTCTGCGAACTCCAAAATACGGCATTGTTAAAAATACTGATGATTGGAGAGAAAAGGCATACAATCTGCCATTTTCTAAGACTACACTGCTAGAGCTTTTCTTTGGAATTTATGGAATTATGGCAATTTTCATTGCAATTTATTCAAGAGATCCTATATGGATTCCCATTATCGCCCTGCAGACAATGGGATTCCTGTACATTGCTTGCTTGAGCTTCTCGCATACAAGATTTAAAAGAGGTAGTTCAAAAATTGACTATACAAAAACAAAAGAGGAAAAGATGGCTGACATTACACATAAACTTGCAGTTGCTGGTATAGTTGCAGTCATATGCTTTGGCGCATACATGGCATTTTCTGGGTATCAAAATGATGTTTATCCTATGGATCTATCAATAGGACTGTTTGATAGAATTATGGCATCTTCTGAACCAAGAACCATAATGGCTGATATTAACGCAATCAAAGGGTATCTTCCTGCTGAGGGAAACCCAGTTTGGATATTTCCTACTGATACTACCAATTTTACCAGAATACAGGCTGACTTGAACGTAATGCTTGCTAGCGCAGAAAAAATATCTGCTGTTCCCAGGGACAGTTCTGCATTTCACACAGGAATGATGGATGTCAGTCTTAGGGCAGAGATACTTCAGAAGCAAATGATGGACATGGTGCCATACATGTATGCAAGCGTTTCAAACATTCTTTTTGCCTCTATATGGATCGCAGTAATTATTGGAATATTTGCTATCCTTAAAAGGAAAAAACAGAGTTTAGAGGCTTTTGATAAATCAGAAGGAGTCTAGGGTAATTCTAATTCATTTTTGATTTTATCAACCGCTTTAATACCAAAGATATCCCTAACTTGTTGTGTCCTTATTGATTCCTTTAGTAAATTTTTCCCCAAAGAATCTAATAACATCTCAAGCAAATCATCGAATCTAATTTCCCACCTATCAGCACAATCAAAAATGGTGCCTATAGCCCACTGCCTAACTTCATTAGGCAGTGGGATTTTCTTTTCTGATTCGATTGATATCTTATCAAAAAGATTAACAATTTCTGCTGTTTGCTCTGCCATTTTTTCAATATCTTCTAACGAGCCATATTTTGATTCAGCCAGCATACGTATGTTCGATTGATATTCTGATAATTTCAATAGTCCAATAACTTCGTTTGATGTTGTAATTGATGCCTTATTCGTAGTATTTCTAATTTTTTGTAACTCCTGAATTATTGAATCGGCTTTTTTATGGAATTCTGCAGAAGATGCCTCTGTTCTATTTATCATCTCTGATATACCTGAAATTTTTTCTAATAATTCATCCTCATTGTCACCTACATATTCTCTAAGCGTTACAAACTCGGCTTTTATGTTCTCAAGATTTTTTATCAGTGAAGAATAGTTCGGAGTGTTATCATTATTTGTTTTTGGTGGCACTATATCTTAATCTGCTTTCGTATTGTTAAAAAGGTCGCTAAAATAAAATAAAAGAATTAGGCTTTACTGATTGACAATTTCTGGCTCATGTAATATTTCGTGAAATGTTTTCTCAGCCAAGCCATTCATGTTCTCCACAAAATTTTTTGTGCAGTATTCACATTGTATCATGTATTACGGTATGGTACCGTACTATTAATAACAACGGTAATTTTACAATTACCACTCAAGTTTGGATAACATTGAAAAGATTGAACTTTTGTAGCGATCACTTTTAACACGCGGATGTGTATTTAATAGGTGAAAGATTTTTTTTTACAAATACAGTCACAGGATAATGTTCAATCTTCCCTGAGTCAAAACATTTCTTCATTTGTTGAAAGGGTTAACCCTTTGCAGCTTCCCCACGAAACTTTTGTAACTGATCTTGCAATCATTATGATCTTAGCAGCAATAGTAACACTTGCATTTTTTAAAATTCGACAGCCTTTGATTATAGGGTATCTGTTTGCCGGAATGTTGATAGGTCCTCTTTCTCCATTATGGACATCCATCCTACCACAAAATGGAAGTTCGGGTCCGGTTGCAGGAATTGGTATTCTGTCCGACATATCTGCATTGAATCTTTTTGCTGACATAGGTATCATCCTATTGCTTTTTGTTATAGGCATTGAATTTCCGTTTGCAAAAATTCGTTCAATTGGTAGAGTAGCGATGGGAGCTGGTACACTGGGCCTATTTGTTACATTAGGTGTAGTTTTTCTGGTAGCATCTGCTTTAGGTCTAAACTTTATGGATTCGTTGTTTATCGCAGCGGCATTATCAATTAGCAGTACAGCTGTAATTGTTAAAATTCTACAGGATAGTGGAAAGATAAAAAAAGAGTCCTCAATACTTGTTTTGGGAATTTTAATTGTTGAAGACGTTATTGCTGTTATTCTAATTGCATCTCTTGAATCAATTGCTTTAGCCGGGACTGTTTCCATCGAAGGTGTAATTTTAGTTGCAGTAGTAGCGGCTGGACTTATTGTTGGAACATTTACTATTGGAAGACGAGTTATTCCTCCTTTAGTTGATAAGGTTGCAAGCGCGCAAAATAGAGAGATTTTATTGCTTAGTGTTCTTGGTGTTTGCTTTGGATATGCACTTTTAGCAAACGTGGTAGGACTTTCTGTAGCCATAGGTGCATTTTTGGCAGGTGTTTTAGTGGCAGAATCCAAGTCTGCTGAAGTTTCAAAAATTCTGTCTAGCCCTATAAAGGACATGTTTGTTGCTATTTTCTTTGTATCGGTTGGCGCACTGATGGATATAACACAATTAGAAAGTTACATTTTCATCGCAATTGCATTAATCGCAGTTACTACCGCAATGAAGTTTGGTGGAAATCTTCTTGGAAATACGGCATTTAGGTTGGAAAAAGGTAAATCATTACGTTCAGCCTTTGCATTATCTGCACCACGAGGTGAATTTTCAATTGTTATAGTAAAAGTGGGAGTGGATATGGGCGTAGTTAGTGCATTTCTTTTCCCGTTAATTGGATTGATAACAATAATTACTGCGTTCATGTCACCCTTCCTTATTCGTCTGGGCGACAAAATAATTCCAAAACTTTCTAAATCTTAGAAAAATGACCAACGAAGAAATGGAAAAACTGCTTGCACGCGTATACAAGGAGATTGATATTTTTGATTTTAATGGAAAAAATGTGCCTAGGATCATATTAGATGATAGAAAATTTGACGATATAATGTCAAAAATTCAAGGCAAGCCTGTTTCTGTTAATACTAATCTCAACATATTACAGGATGGATTAGGCCATGTCTTTGTTGAAATCATGCTTGATTTTTCCTATGGAGAAATACATGAAGAATTCCTAGTTTACGCAAATGAATCACTTGAATTTTTTGAGTCTTTGGCGAATACAACTATGCTTGCTTTGTCTCCGCCAAATTATTCCGAAGTTAACCAAGACAAGATTTTCATGGTTCAGTTACCAAAGCCAGAGAAAGCCATAGAAGCAATAGATATAATAAAAAATGGATTGAGAAAAAAATCTAACTAAAGCAATGCAGTTGCCGGGATTTGAACCCGGGTCACTAACTTGGCAAGCTAGAATAATAACCAAACTATACTACAACTGCCTGATCGATAATTTTGCACAAGTCTATTAAAGCGTAATGATTTTTCATATTCTTTTTAACTATAATCAATCTAACCAAGTCATGGATGAAAAAATCCAAAAAGTTCTGGAAGAGAAAATACATGAATCTACAAGTAGAATAAATGAAATCACTTCACTTGTTAACTCATTGGGAAAAGCAAAAAATCCAGATGTATTTGGGCGTGGGATAATAATTGGAAGACTGTATAACTCATTTTATTACCAATCTAGAAGAATTTTAAAAAGGAATCCAACGGAGCAAGAATTTTCCGAGTTCATTCAATTACTAAAAGAGCATGAAAATGAATTAGAGATTTCTTTTTCTTAGTTTAGCGGAACAACTCGAATTGTTGGTGTTCCAGGTAGTTTTACACATGCTCCCTTTAGAGCCTTTTTAGCTGCTTCCAAATGTTCCTTTTTTACTTGTAGTTCCATTATACATTGCCCACTCTTTACACGTGCTGCTAGACTCACTGCCTTTCCAAAAGCCCTTCTCATTCCCTCTTGCAGTCGATCTGCACCAGCAGCTGCAATCATCTTGTTCTCCCGAAGCAAGACGTGAGGATATATTCTAAGTTTTGAAAAATAGCCACTTTCTCCGGTTGTTTTTTCAAGTGTTTTGTTTGCTGCAAGTCTAGTTGCCTCGATAGCCATATGTGTTATCTGCAGTCTTTCGTTAATCAAAAGCTGTACGCTATAATCATACTTTTGCAATCTATCTGCACTACCACTTTGAAATTTGGTGATTTTGATTTGTGGTTTACCTTTTATGTACTCCTTTCTAGTGTATGGTTGTCCGTTGCCTTTTCTGTAGCATTCACCGTGCATAGTTTACAGATGTTTTTCAGCCCATATTTTAACGGTTATACTTAAGACCTTATATGGTAAATAATAACAAATTTTTCATGTCGATTGAAGCAGACCCAGAAATACAAGGTGTCTTGATAAAAAACCAGACCATAATCTTAGAACCTAATAGACAACAAGATCTTGAGCAGAAAGGTTACGGAGAGATGGAGAAAGATAAATTATTCCTAAAACCATTTGAATCTCTTTATCTTTTATACACTGGCAGACTAGCTCTTTTTAAGGGAAAAAAAAACATAGACTTTGATTCGTTTTTACAAATTTGCAAAAAACAACATGAGGATATTCTAACAAAATTTTTAGTTTATCGCGATTTAAGAAACAAAGGTTATACCGTTAAAGATGGATTTGGTTTTGGTTCAGACTTTAGAGTTTATGGCAAAGGAGATTTTGGAGAAAAGGGAGCCAAGTTTTTGGTCTTTGGTCTCAATGAGGGCAAACAGGAAAAGATGGGAAAATTACAAAAAAAAGTTGAAGAAATAACCAAGATGGGTAAAGAACCAATCATTGCAGTGATACAACGACAGGGCGAAATAATTTATTATAAAATTTCAAGAATGAATTTTTATCAAAACACATCAAAAATGGATATGAAAGACTTTGAATTCTAATCGACTATGTAGATACTGCCCATTCTGTTGTGTATTTTAAAAGATTCTTTTTCTCCGCGTATATCAGATCATATATTTGAACATAATTTGTCTTATTAGTCCACAGGTTTTCAAAATTCTTTATTTTGTTCTCTACACGTGTCTTATCATCCCATGATGTAAAAACATCAACTGACTCAAAGTTACGATTTTCTGCATCAAAAGTAACATTTGATGTACCTGAAAAAGCAACAACATCATCATTTGCATCCCTAAATATTCCCATACGTTCCTCAAAAACCCCATCTACATATTCCGAATTTGGAATAGCAACTTTCACTTCAAGTTTAAAATCGTCTATTATCTTCTTTAGCCGTCTAATTTTACTATCTTGAATAAGAGTGCCAATTTTTTTATCTAAATAAAGTCTGCCGTTTAATCTACCATTATTATGTCCGTCAAAGAGTTTTACTATTGCATCCAAGTCAGAAGTAGTAAATCTGTGTCCTGAAACCAGTCTGATTTTGGCGTGATGATTTTCTATGTTTTCTAAACCAAAAGTCAATGTACTCAAACTTTTGACCGAGATGAATTCTATAGTTCTGTCATACTGAATACTATTAGTTAAACAAGGAATGAAAAATTCTGATACAACATCATCCCTATCTGATCTATATTCCTGTTTTAAGGATAAATCACGTAATGCCAATAAAATAAAAACAAGTATGAATTATTTAAGGAACACATTGAAAGGAAAATGCTCCCGTCGGGATTTGAACCCGAGATCATTGGCTTGAGAAGCCAATATGCTTGGCCGGACTACACCACAGGAGCTTGTAAAAACGAGAATCAATTATAATTTAAAGCAATTGTCTTGCTTTCGTATACAACAAGTAAAAACCATCAGCATTTACATTAATGGTAAAAAATTATCATTTTGAAACTTTATACAAAATCTAATCTCATGATTTTTGATTTGGAAGCTAAAAAGATATTAGAAAAACTTTCGATCGAAAATTACCCCGTTGGTATGGGTGGTTGTAAGAGTCAAGGATCTAGCTATGATTGCTGTGAATATGATATAACAATATTTGATGGGAAAAAACAAAAAGAATCTTTTCTTGAATCTGACGGAACATTTTATCATATTTATCATGGAATGTTGCAGGAAACATCGCCTGATATTTTATTGCAGTATGATGGTATGACTATTTTGCTTGACGAACAGTGGGAGCTTCGTATGCTATTATCAAAAATTAAAGAAAAAAAAGAACAAATTTTTAACGCCTACATTAAAAATTGTTTGGTAGAAGCGGGAATATGTATAACAAAGACAAAAAATGGATTAAACACTGATCCATATTCTTCGTCGTGGTTAAAATGTGCGGCATATTTTCTTGCTGATGCCGTATCCGTATTCAATTTTCAGCGTCCCAGTCCTGTACATATGTTAAAGATGTTACGTGAGTCCAACAAAAATAAAATCAATGAGTTAATTTTCCCAATAACCGAGTCAATTGGAATAGAGAGAGCCACACCATCTCTTCTTTCAAGAATGTTAAAGTCAACTATGGGATTTTCAGATTTGATAGAGGGTAATTCTCACTCTAAGATAATTTCTCAGAAATATCGCTATATGATAGAAAATTCATTATTTTCTGATTGTTACTTTTATTTGGGATACATTAACAGAAACAATTTCAAAAAAATTCAAGATCTTCATAGAAAGCCAGAACTAATTCATATATTGAAAACTGGATTTGATCTGGAAAGTGATACAACTAAGATTGAGTCAGAGGCTACCAAATTACACGAATCTACAAACTATTTACTTTCATTATCTCATGAATGATTTTTGGTATACCTATCAAAATTCATAGAAGACCTTGGTATAACGGTGTGATTTTTTTCATAAAGTTTTAAAACCATGTACATGATCCATTTTGCATGACAGATCAAGCATGTGGCTGTGAAGCCGACACTGGAGATTCAACTTATGCATGTGATTGTGAAATGCAAGGAGCCTGCATTTGCAGCGCTGATTGTACTTGTGGATGTAGTGTCTGCAAGGAAGCTGTCGAAGGACTAAAGTAAATTTCACAGTTTTTTCCTTTTTATTAGTAATAGTCTAAAGTTTTTTTATTTGAAAAATTAGTCCTCTTCTTCCTCATATCCCCATGATTTGACTAATTCTTTCTGAAACGTGTCAGCCTGTTTTTCATTTAACCCATCTCCACAATTTTTATGCGTTGGAACAACAATCATACCATCAAGTTTGAACTCAACTTCGTAAAAGTGTATTTTTGGGCATTCACACATATCTAATAAATCGAACACTATCCTCTATATTTGCTTATTTGGAACATTTAACTAACTTTGACGGGTATTAACATTATATGCGTAATACGATTTTCATAGTTTTACTTTCAGTTATTCTTGTAGGTGGCAGTGTTGTTCCAGCAACATTTGCGGATCATGTGTCTGCTGGTTCTGGTATTGGTGCAGGTCTTGGTGGTGTTGATCATCCTGGATCCTGGTATCCGGGTGAAAATCTCAAAGTTGGTGATTACTTCAAGTACAAAGTATGTCATGCTGAATACAAGGACTGTACAGATTTTTGGTTTTCAATGTGGATAGAAAAAGAAGTAACTAGTGGTCCTGAAGATGTGCTTCGTGTTCAAGTTCTAGTTGAAGATGGAAACAAGGTACTAAAAGGCCACATGGATGTAGGTAAGGTTACTCCAGAGTATATAGGAGGTACTGTAAGCGATAATATTTTGAAGTATGCATCTGTATACAAAAATTCAATATCGTGGCTCTCTTCCTTTGCTACTGCAGAAATTGATCAGCCTGGCAAAGGACCAAAGGCATTCTCCAAGGTATCATGGGGCAAGATTGCAAATATTGGTGGTGAACAAGTATCGCCTATCGGAATGGAAACCATAACCGTTCCAGCAGGTGAATATGATACAATTCTTGTTGGTTGGAAGGCAGGTGGCGTAACTAGTCACATCAATGTTGTTGATGAATTTCCCCTACCAGTGAAAGCCCTCACGTGGGTTCAGGTGACGGAAGGAAATCCACCTAGAGAATACGAATTTTCATTACATGAATACGACAACGTTTCTTCAAATCCATTTGCAGGTTTTATAGATACGGAAGCGGCAAAGAAGGGGGAGGGTTGTATTACTAATTATGAAACGGTAAAAATTTATGAAAATACAAATACGAACTCAATGGTTGCTGACATCATATACGGTCCCGAAAAACCTAGAATTGGCTGTGAGATTGAATGGACTATAAATTTTAAGAAAGCATTTTCTACTGACTTGTGGGAAAACCAAGTGCATTATGACATTTTAAAAGTTAATGTGATAGATGGCCAAACAGTACCGATTGCTTCTTTAGCTGATGATGAAGGACATGACAAGTTATTTTCTGCTTCAGGTCAAGTGCACACATATTGGCTTATGCAAGGAGATCCTGGACTGCAAAAATTTGCTGTAATTGTTTATGGTACAGGTCCGGTATACAGTGTGCCTGATGCTGCAAAATTTGGATATGTACTTTTTGATATTGATCTACAAAGCAAACAATCAGTATCTGGCAGCCTAGAAACTCTTACACCCACACCAGTAGAATCTGAAACGTCTATTCCTAGTTGGATTAAAAATAACGCAGGATGGTGGGCTGATGGAATGATTGACGATGGTTCATTTGTTTCTGGCATACAGTGGCTAATTTCAAATGGTGTGATGAACATACCACCTACTGAACAGGGAACAGGTACTGAAGGCAATGTTATACCAGACTGGATTAAAAATAACGCTGGTTGGTGGGCTGACGGTATGATTCCTGACGACGCATTCGTTTCTGGTCTTCAGTGGCTTATATCAAACGGAATCATGAAGATTTCGTAATACAATTGTTAAAATCTAACTAGAATTCTCTAAATATTGAAAAATTTTGGTCGGCTTATTTTCTTACCCAAAAAGAAAACTACGAAAACTAATCAAAGAGGGTGAATTTGAAGAAGCCATTGCCTTGGGAAACAGTATGGAAGAAAAATACCAATATGATCCTGATTTTATTTTTATCATGGCAAGTGTATTCTATATTCTACAAGATCCAAAAAAGACTCTGCGGTATCTTGAGCGCGTTTTAGAAATTAACGAATATGACACTGAGGCACTTGGTCTAAAATTACGTGTACATCAGCATTTTAAAGAAAATGCCAAGGTGATAGAGTGTTGTAAAAAAATTCTAGAGGTTGATTCTGATGCTTATGATGTTAGAGCCATTCTTAATGAATTAGAAGGAAAATAATCAGACATTTTCTTCTTTTTGCTTAATTCTGAATTTCTCGTATTTCGTTTCTCCTTTATGGTCTACATCTTTCACTAAATACACATTTTCCAAAAGCCAATCACAAAATTCTGTTACCTTATTTGTAAATTCATACCATACGTGCAAAGAATGTGGCAGAATGTCAATCCTCTCTTCTTTTCTACCAGCTTCATTTGCAGGACCAAGAAATACCTTTACGCCTTCCTTACCTTCATACATGTAAGCATCCTCCGTTTCCACATCTCCAAAAATTTCCCTTGCCTTTTCCTTGATTATNNTACGTTTAATGGGAAAGTTTGTTCTTTCCATGTCCACAATGAAACTTAAATCCTGTTTTCCATACATGTCAAAGTTTTCTATTTTTCCCTTATGTGGAAAATTTACCAGTAATTCAATATCGTATTTTTTCCCAACTTCTTTCCCGATATCTCCTATCTTTTTGTACGCAATTGCAGGCTGCTTTTTTAATAAGATCATAATTTGTGGCATGTTTGATTTTAGTTCCTTTTGTAGATCTTTTGTGATTATTGTGAAGAGCATACAGAAATTACGTATTCTTTGAATATATTGATTGAGATTGGGTTTTTTAATAATTACATTATCTAGAGTTTATGGCACTTCCAGCGGACGATGATTTTGTCCCTCTTGATGAAAGTTCTGAGCGGGCTCCAAATGTAGATAGTTATAGAATTACTTGCATTGATTTCATAAAGGATATTTCACATGATTATCTTGCTTGGGTAGATCGCTACAAGCTGCCGGAGGAAGAGGATAAAAAACGACGAACCGAGATATCTGCCATTATTGAACGAACCAATGAATGGATTGCTAAAATTCCACAAACTTTCAAAGCAGTTGATGTGGTAATGAATGACGGAGTACAAAAGATGGCAGAGGCAACTGCTGGAAAACCAATTCAGATTGGTGTTTTTGTGGACAAAAAGTCTGGCTATACGCTAGCAAAACCTGGAATTATTGATGTAAACATAAAGGCTGCAGGTAGAGAGAAGAATAAAACAAAGATTGGTCTCCACACAAAGGACCAAAGGTTTAGGATAGAATCAACTGGCAAGGCATTTTTTGATGAATCAAGCATCTCAGAAGAGGAGTATGATCTTTTGGATATCAATTTGAAGCTAAATGCTGAAGAATGTAAACAGCGTGACGTCATATCATTTACTGTTATCATTAGCGAAATGAAGGATGGAATGGAGATTGATAGGCGTGGAGTTAGTACCGTCATTCACATTGTTTAGTTTTGATTTGAGAATTAGATTTTGTCAAGCAACTGTTTCTTTTTTGCCTGAAACTCCTTATTACTAATAATACCAGCCTTTTTCAACTCGCCTAGTTTTTTGATCAATTCCACATTATCTTCAGAAGTTCTAATCATGCGTTTTGCCTTGGTGATCTTTTTCGAAACTGTTTTTTTGGCTCGTGTTTTTACCCGTTTACTAAGTTTAAGGCCTCTTATTTTTGCCAGTCTGCCAATTTTTTGACCCTTTTTCTTTGCCTCACCTACGGATTCCAAAAGCTTGTCTACAAATTCATCATCATTTGGTTGGAAACGTCTCTGAAATTCTTTAATGACAAGAACAGGATATGGTGTCCATTCTACGGCATCATAGAATTGCTTGATCTTATTATCAGGAAGTGATTTTAGATATTTGATAAGATATGCCTCAGATTTATTGTCCACAGGTATATTTTTCATTCAAGTTATTAATAATGATCTACAATATCATACTAGAAGTATGACAAGAGAAGCTATCCTTTACGAAAAGAGACCTGATGGCAAGGTTTTGTGTACAGCATGTGCCAGATATTGCGAAATGAAAAAAGGACAGATTGGTCTTTGCGGTATCAGGGGAAATGAAAATGGCAAGCTTGATCTTTATGTTTATGGAAAAGTTATCGCGGGTCATGTCGACCCAATAGAAAAGAAACCTGTGATTCATTATAATCCTGGAAGCAAGATTTTCTCAATCGCAACAACTGGATGTAACTGGCTCTGCAAATATTGTCAGAATTCTGACATCAGCCAGAGGCGTAAAGTTGAAGGTGTTGACATGACTCCAGAGCAGGTAGCAAATACTGCTGTTGAGCATGGAGCAGATGGGGTAGCATACACCTACAACGAACCTTCCATATTCATCGAATTTGCACGCGACTGCGGTGTAGCTGCAAGAAAGAAGGGTCTCTTCAATATTTTTGTCTCAAACGGATATGACACACCTGAATCAGTAAAGATGATGGACGAATTCTTGGATTGTATCACTATAGACTTCAAGGGAAGTGCAGAGCCAGACTTTACCAGAAAGTTCATCGGAGTGCCGGATCCTCAGCCAATATTCGATACTATTCTAGAAATCAGGGACAAGACAAAGATTCACACAGAGATTACTGACCTGATAGTTCCTGAGGTGGGCGACAGTTTGGAGCATGCAAGAAAGCTTGCAAAGTTTGTCTATGATGAGTTGGGTCCGGAAACTGTAATTCACTTTCTGCGGTTCCATCCTGATTACAATATGATGGAATATCCAGCTACGCCGGTAAAGACTTTGGAAAAGCATTATGAGATTGCAAAAAGCGAGGGACTCAAGTATGTATATCTTGGAAACGTTCCGGGACATCCATGGGAACACACCTATTGTGCTGGGTGCAACGAAATTGTTGTGAAAAGATTTGGCTTTGACATCCAGGAGTGGCATCTTGATCATAACAACAAGTGCAAGTTCTGCGGAAATCAGATACCAATAACAGGCTCGCTAGCCAAGGGCTACAAGCAGGAAAGATTTCAGTTTGTAGTTTAATCGTTTTCGATGTTTGAACCACTTTCATTATATGCTATTTTTGATGTAATTTCACATTGTCAAAATACTCTTCATTAGTAGATAGCAAACCAACACTACTTACTTTGGTTGTAATTGGTGTAGTTGCTGCATTATCTATTCCCGTACTTATACCACATTTCAGTCATGGTACTCATATTTTTCATCTCTTGCTACATACGGGAGGAATTATCTTAGCTGTCTTCCTAACAATTTTGGGCATAAATGCATACTCGAAGATAAAAACAAAAAAACTTGCAATTACATCTGTAGCATTTTTTGTATTTGCCATTGCAGAAATAATATCATTGTTAGATGCAACTACTGTGCACTTTTACGATATACCAGGGTACGAAGTTGCACATATGCTTATGATTTGCATGATTGGAATTTTTGCTTATGGTATATTTAGGGGTGATTAAAAATTGTGGGATATGGCTAGACCAGAACTAATTCTAAAGACAATCGAAAAAAACCCTGGAATTAGATACTGTGAGATCATGGGTGAACTAGGGTTAAAAAATGGTACATTAAGCCATCATTTACAAAAATTAGAAGAGCAATCAGTCTTGCGAGTTGAAAGGACACCTAGAGTAGCAAGATTCTATCCTCTTTCTGTAAATACCGCTGAAATTCCAATTATCAAAAGACTAAGGCAGGAAACACCACGTAGAATTTTGCGCTTATTGTTAGATGTGGACGAGGTAAATTTCTCCGAAATGTTCTTGAGAATAAAAAGATCACCTGGTACAACATCACGTTATGTAACTGAATTAGTTGATGATGGTATTGTAAAAGACAGGTTTGAGAACGGAAAACGATTTTTTTCACTTCCAGAAAAGTACACTGTCAATAAATTAATTTCAAAATATCATCCAGATTTGATGGATAAGACAACTGACAACTATTCAGATGTTATCGAGTCATTATAATTGTAAAATTCTATAATATTTTTGAATATTGTACCAATTAGGTTATATTACTCATTTCTAGGAATTAATTTAAAATGCAGAAAAAATTATACGCATTATTTGGTTTGCTTGCAATATTTTCACTTATAGCTGTAGCACCATCTGCCTTTGCAGAACACGGAGAAGGTGGTATGTCTGCTACTGTAGAAAACGCACCTGGATCATCAACTCCAGGCTGTGAACCAAATTGCTTCATTCCAAGTACAGTTGTAATCACTGAAGGTGGCACAGTCACTTGGGAAAATACTGACAATGCAGCTCATACAGCAACCGCTGGGTCACCAGCAGATGGACCAAGCGGTGCATTTGATAGCAGCTTGATGATGGTTGATGGAAGTTTTTCCTTTACATTTGACAGCGCAGGAACATATCCTTACTTCTGCATGGTTCATCCGTGGATGGAGGGAACTGTAATTGTTGAAGCTGAAGCAGCACATGATGACCACGCTGAAGAGATGGGTAACATGGAAGAAAAGGGTCACGATGAGATGGAAGAGATGGGACATGGTGATGACCACGGTGCGAAGGGAATAGAAGATATACAAGACCAGTTTGTAGCCACAGTTACATCAGGTGTAATTCACCACATTGGTGCGAACTCTGACGACGATACATTACTTGTTCACTTGTTCGGCGCAGATGATGACGGTGAACTAAAAATTACTCTAAACAAAGATATCATAACTCCATTTGATGACGGCAGCTACTTTGTACTTATCAACAGTGAAGAAGTTGAGTTTGAACAAATGGGAAGAACCTTGCACATTGACTATGATGCAGGAACTGAGAAAATTGAAATCGTAGGAAGTCATGTAGTTCCAGAGTTTGGAACAATTGCCATGATTGTATTGGCAGTAGCAATAGTAAGTATCATCGTAATAACTGCAAAGACAAGAACAACTCTAATTCCTAAACTCTAAGTATTTTTACACAAAAATTATCGACGCATAGCCAACAACTGAGCTTTTGTCACCTGAGATGTCACCGCTAGTGGCATATTTCAGTAGTTTTCCCTCAGTAGCACCCAGTTCCTTGCAGGCAATCATGGTAGATGCAATTGCACCAAAACCACATGCAGTTACATTCCTTTCGTGCAAAACCTTGTAAAATTCATCTACATCCAATTTCAAGATGGGCTCAATTAGTGCCATGTCTTGTTTGTGCGCAAAACCATTTTCTTCATAATGTGTAAAGTCGGATGAGCCAATCAACAAGGCATCTTTTTTTTGGGCAAGTTTTGCAATTGCAGAACCCACTTTGGTTGCTGTTTTTTGCTCTTGGGCAATTAGCGAGACAGGAAGTATTTTCATTTCATTAGGAAATGTTTCCTGTAGCATTGGAATTTGAACTTCGATGCTGTGTTCTTTTGAGTGAGAGAAGGAATCAAGTTCCAAGATACCCAAGTCTTCTCTTAATTCTAGTGCGGATTCTGAATCCACTTCAACTAAACCAAGTGGGGTTTCCCAACTGGAATCAACCATAGATGCAACATTTTGACC
>JAANXC010000047.1 GCA_018263495.1 Nitrososphaerota archaeon | reverse complement strand
CCAAATTTTCACAAGCTACTACACAAAGTTCTAATGCTTTTTCATTATCACATTTTGGAGCCCATCCACCTTCATCCCCTCTTCCATTTGTAAAACTAGGATCGGTTTTTTCTATCACATTACGTAATTCTTTATGAACTTTGAAATTTGTTTCAATAGCATCCCTAATCGTTTTAGCACCAGGAGCAGAAATTAGAATTTCTTGTATGTCTGGCGTTCCAGGCCCCGCATGCGCCCCACCGCCTAAAATATTTCCTATCGGGATTGGGAATCTATATTCATCTTGTTCTGAAATTAATTCGAACAGTTGCTTTCCAACTGCTTTTGATGCTGATTCCATTGAAGCAATTGTAATTGCATAAGCTAATCCTCCACCAATCTTAGAATAGTTAGACGTTTGATCTATCGCCTTTAGTGTTTCATCAATTGATTTCAAGTCACTTGACTCAAATTCAAGAAATTTCTTTGAATTTTCGTTTAAAATACGGAGGCTTTCCTCTGGACCACCTTCTGGGAAGCTAGCGGCTTCATATTTTCCAACACTTGCACCAGATGGCGCAGATGTTCTACCTAGGTATTGGTTGTCAGAAATAACGTCGACTTCTATAGTTTTGGTACCTCTACTATTATGAATTATCCTACCTTTAATTGACGTAATTTTAGCCAATCTATTCTAACTCTGATTGAATGTCTATATTCCTTTTGTACATAGCCTCATAAAACGGAAGCACTTGTTGTATTGTCTCTACTGTTGTTAACAACATTCTTCGACAGCAGTACCTTTTGATTCCTAACGAATCTAATATTTTTGCAGGTTCTTCACCAGACTTTATCTTATTCTGATACTCTTCAAATTTATCAGATACAAGATTACCACACGTAAAACATCTTACTGGTACTAACACATTTTCAAAAAAGAGTTAAGGATTATAAAAACCCTGCACGGAAATTATTTGCGGGTGTCGCCCAGCCTGGCCAAAGGCGCTAGCTTGAGGGGCTAGTCTCTTAGGAGTTCGTGGGTTCAAATCCCATCGCCCGCATTTCTAAAAATTACAGTATTATTTTTTTGTTAAAGCTTTGACGAAATGGTTTCTTCTAATTTCTTCGGTAATCACAGCTCTTGTTTCTTCTACAAGAACACGGTTAACATCCAATTTTCTTCTTGCTTCCTTTACAATTTTGTCATACATAGCAAATGGGTATAGAATTTGATAGAGATTCTCCATAACACTAAAAATTCTATCGGCTTTCTTTAGTTGTCCGTTCCTGATATTATCTAATACAAGTCTTTTAAGCTCACCAATACAATCAAGCAATCCCAAAATGTATGATTCCTCTGAAACTTTTAGGGACTTTAGTGAAGGAATTTCTTTATTTTCTACAACTGCCAAAAATGAGTGAGCCTCAACAAATTCTTGCTCAGGCGTGATAAGATATTTTTTAAAATTATTCTTTGCTTTTTTTTGGTTCTTTTTCAAAATTATTCCCGCTTTCTTGATTTTCTGTTTTGCCAATCTGAGATCACCCTTATGAGTTGCTATGATTGAATGGCTACAAAATATTACAACATCTCTCGTATTTTTTATCAAAAATTCTCTTGATGCATTTGAAGCTTGTAGAGACTTTGAAATTCTCGGCAGCGATGATTTTACGTTCTTTAATGTCATGACTTGTTTTAAAAAAACTGGGATAAAGTCGTTTGCCAAAGGGCTTAATTGCCTTATTAATTTGGTTTAGACATGTGCATAACTGTCAAACAAATGATGCAGATTGAGGAAAATGGTCATCAGATGGGGTTTTTGAGAAAATTTATGATGGAAAATGCTGGTGCGGGAGCGACAAAAAGACTAG
>JAANXC010000046.1 GCA_018263495.1 Nitrososphaerota archaeon | reverse complement strand
AGGAAGAATAGGTATTTTGCATTCCAATCATGGTAAGATTGAAACGCCTGCTTACGTTCCAGTGATTCATCCTGTAAAGCAAATAATCCCTACTAAAAAAATTAAGGAGATTGGTTTTGATCTTGTAATTACTAACGCCTATATCACAATGAAAAAGTTTGGACAAGATGCAGTTAAAAGAGGAATTCATAACATAATCGATTTTGATGGTGCTGTTATGACAGATTCGGGGGGATATCAAGTATTAGAATATGGCGATGTGGATGTTGCACCTGCTGACATGGCTGAATTCGAAAAAGGAATAATGACAGACTTTGCAATACCTTTAGACAAACCTACTGGTTATGGTCTCAGTAAAAAGAAGGCAAAATCATATGTTAACCAAACTCTAGAGGTTTCAAAAAAAACACTTGAGAATAGTATCAACAATGGTCAGGTTTGGATTGGTCCAATTCAGGGCGGGGAACATCAAGAATTAGTAAAAAATTCTACCAAGAATCTTGTAAAACAAGGTTTTTCAATGCTAGCACTTGGCAGTCCTGTTGAATTTATGGAGTCGTATGAGTATGCGCTCCTAGCATCAATGATAATAACTGCTAAAAAAGAGATACCTGATGCAATTCCATTACACCTTTTTGGGGCTGGTCATCCCTTGACAATTCCTCTTGCTGTAGCACTTGGATGTGACACTTTTGATTCAGCGTCGTACATACTCTATGCTAAGCATGATAGATACATAGAAGAGGACAAAACGAGCCGCCTTGCAGATATTAGATATTTTTCATGTACATGTGAGGTATGTAGAAAATTTAGCCCGAAGGAGATACTCTCATTAGAATCTGAAGAAAAGATAGGCAAAATAGCTCTTCATAATTTGTTTGCCATCAAGGCTGAAGTAGACAGGGTCAAGGAATCAATCAACCAGGGAAGGCTTTGGGAATATGTAATGAAGAAAATGCGAGCACATCCAAAGCTGTTTGAGGCAATCGATATTTTCATTAAAAATTCTAGTCACTTTGTGAATACTACGCCAAAATTCAAGGAAAGATCCATCTTTCTGTTTTCAAAAGAGGACCAATATAGACCAGAAATACTTGCATTCAAAAATACTGTAGAAAAGTTCAAAACCAAGAAAAAGATCGCAGTTCTAACTAAAAATACCGATATCAAACCGGCTTATCTAACAAATGAATATTCTATTCTTAGGGAAAAGTTCAAGGATCCAGAATCCATCCAGTTTTGCTTTTATAATCCATTTCTTGGGATAATACCTTTGGAGATCTCAGATATGTATCCAGCATCCCACTATGAGATGCCAAGGAAAGAATTCGCGCCGGAAGATTTTCCAACGTTTAAAAAAAATTGGAATGCTTTCTTTTTGAAAAATAATTTTGGTGTTTTACACGTATCAAAAAATGATGATTTTCTCAAGTCGTTTGTAAAGTTGTTACCAAAAGGTACAGCAAGAAAATTTTTCTAAATATAAAATAATAAAAAAGATTAAAAAGATACAGCTTATAGTGCTGCGTCTTCTGCCCATCCTTTAACGAATACACCGTTCTTGTGAAGAGGTACAGGTTGTCCTGCTGTGTAATTCATTGGTCTCATCCAAAAGATTGACTTTGTTGGGCATACACCTATGCATGCACCGTCAGAGATACATCTTTCTGGATAAAATACAAATGCTTTACCTCTCTTCCAACCTTCTACAGGTTTTACACGGAGTACGTCTGGGCCAAGAGTTGTACAGATTTCTACACAAAGTGCACATCCAATACATCTCTGCTCATCTACGTCTGGTAAAATTGCTATTGGCATTTCTTATTCATATTAAAACTTCATTTTTGCTATTTAAACCATCATCGAAAATCATAACACGGTTATGTTAGAATTTGATCGGTTAGGCATAACTACCGTTAAATGAAAAACAAAAAGAATACGTGTATTTCACGTTTATTTTCGCATTGCTTCTATTTGACCAGAGGTTACCCAGTCCAATAACTCGGCTGAGGTTGGATTTAGATCTGCTTTTTGATCCATCAGATTTTTCACCCAAATCCAGTTAACCTGGTTTAATAGTGGTTTGTTAGCCTCATCACCTGCGCGAACCTTTGCTACAAGTGCTTTATCTTGTGTGGCTTCCCATTCTGCATAAGTTCTTCCCATGTTTGATCTGATCTTAGCTAGCACTAATTAAAGGTTGGGCTGATTTTCCAGATCGTAATTTAATCATCTATGTTAAGAAGACTTTAAGGTGTAAGCTCAGAATTTTGAGCGTGAAGATAAAAGTTTTGGGTGCAGCTGGTGAAGTTGGTAGATCTGGGTTTCTTGTAAATTGTGATGGTACAAATTTACTTTTAGATTATGGTGTTATGTTTAGTAAAAAACGTAATGATCCTCCTATATATCCACTCCATGTTAAACCAAAAGATGTAGATGCTACAGTAATCACTCATGCTCATTTAGATCACTCCGGATGTGTTCCATCTTTGTTTAATGGTGGTAATACTAGTGTCTACTGTACATCCCCAACCCTTGATCTAAGTATGCTACTGATTGAAGATATGCTGAAGATTGAAAAAAACAAGCACTCATTTCATAATGGTCATGTTAACAGCATGCTCAGAAATTCCAAGGAGATTAGATTTAAGGAACCTGTAAAGGTTGGAAATGCCACATTTGAATTACGATCTTCTGGTCACGTAATAGGCGGTAGCACAGTACTTGTAGAAGCTAATGACAAACGACTATTTTACACGGGAGACATTAATCCCAACGGTTCAAGGATGTTACCCAAAGCAGACTTGGATATAGGAGATATAGATATCTTGATCACAGAAAGTACCTATTCGCAAACCGATCAAATGCCACGAGAGGAATCAGAAAATGGTTTAATTGAATTTGCAAATGAAGTTATGGACAGAAAAGGAATATTATTCGTTCCTTCATTTTCTGTTGAAAGATCGCAAGAGATTGCGTGCGTGTTGAAGAATACAAATTTCAAATATCCGGTGGTTATGGATGGTATGGCATTAAAGGTAAACGATATCATGTTTCGCTATCCTGAATATCTAAAAGACGTAAACATATTTGCCGATGCAATCAATGATGCCTTTTTGATAAGAGATCATGGCGATAGAAAAAAGGCAATTTCAGAACCTTGCGTTGTAATTTCTCCTGCTGGCATGTTAGTAGGTGGAAATGCTGTATTTTACATGCAAGAGATTGCCTCTAATAATAAGAATGGAGTTGCGATGGTTTCATATCAAGCAGAAGGTACACCAGGAAAAAAAATGTTAGAGACAGGGAAGATTTCTACTCGCGGGAAAGATATGAAGGTAAAAGCCACTGTAAGACAATTTCAATTTTCCGGTCATGGAGATAGGACTGCACTCTTTGATATGATAAAAAATATCAAAGGAGATCCTAAAGTCTTAACTGTACATGGCGATGAAAATTCTTGCACAAAATTTGCAGAAGAGATTCAAGAAAAGTTTGGTCTTGATGCGTATGCACCAAAACTTGGCGAAGAGATAGCCGTGTAATATGCCTGATCTTCATACCGATATCAACATACACGAAACTATCAACAGCGGTCAGATTTTCTTGTGGGAAAATTATGGAAATGAATGGTTTGTAATTGATGGTCATGATGTAATTATGGCAAAGCAGAAACCATTTGAAATTATAACATTTTCAAAAAAGATGAAAAATTTTTTCCGAGAAGATGATAACTATAGAAAAATCCTAAAAAATATTACAAAGGATAAAATTGTAAAAAAGGCAAGTAAGTACTATCCAGGACTACGTGTTACAAGACAAGATCCTTTTCAATGCTGTATTTCGTTTATTGTTTCAGCAAACTCAAATATACCAAATATCAGAATGCGACTCCAAAAATTATGTATAAAATTTGGTACTAAAGTTAGGTTCCAAAAAAGAGAGTTTTTTCTATTTCCTACACCTAAAATGCTTGCAAATGCTACATTACAAGATCTCCAAGAATGTAAACTGGGATATAGATCAAAATATGTTTTAGACGCATCTCGCCTCATTGCTTCAAGAGAGATTGATTTTGATGAGTTAAAAAAAGCCGAATATGGAAAATGCAAGGAATTGCTTTTAAAACTACCTGGAATTGGAGACAAGGTGGCGGATTGTGTTATGTTGTTTTCTCTTGAAAAACTTGAAGCATTTCCTTTAGATACATGGATAGTAAAAATTCTACAAAAATATTATTCCGAGAACTTTCGTATGGATAAAAAAACTATATCAAAAAGAGAATATGAAAATATCCATCAGGATGTTTTGAATCATTTTGGAAAGTATGCTGGCTATTCTCAACAATTTCTCTATAAAATGGAAAGGGATTTGAACAAAAAAAAGTGGCTATAAAACCCTTAATAAAGTAAAAAATTTTTTGATTCTTGGGCTCATAGCTCAGCTTGGATAGAGTGTTGGACTTCTAATCCAATGGTCAAGGGATCGAAGCCCTTTGGGCCCATTATTATCTTAACAAAATTATTTATTCCAACTAAATTATCCAACAACAATGAAATACATCAAACTTGTATTAGACAATCTAAACATAAAACCTAATTCTGAAATTAAGGGACATGTAACCGTAAACTATCCTGGTGCGTATGATGGTGTTGTTATTAACACTCTGATTATGGACTCAAATGAACTGATAATTTACAAATCATATAATGATGAAAAAATTTCCGATAATGTTTCACGACTATTCATTAGTAGAGATGTAATGCCAGATAATAAAGCACAGT
>JAANXC010000045.1 GCA_018263495.1 Nitrososphaerota archaeon | reverse complement strand
AAATGGTCATCAGATGGGGTTTTTGAGAAAATTTATGATGGAAAATGCTGGTGCGGGAGCGACAAAAATACTGGTAGAAAAATTTGGAGATGTTAAATCAAAAAACATTCTAGTTTTTGCTGGACTGGGAAATAATGGTGGTGATGGTTTAGTAATTGCACGGCATTTAGCAGGATATGGATCAAGCGTAACTGTTTTTCTTTTGGGCGAGCCGGATAATATTAGATCAGAAGAATGTTCATGGAACTGGAATTTGTTAGAAAAAATGGAATCAATAAAATTACTTACTGGTGGAAATTTTGAACTTCTTAACACTTTGGACAAGTTTGATATAATAATTGATGGAATTTTAGGAACTGGAATTTCAGGTGAAATAAGGGAGCCACAAGCATCTGCTATTACATTTATCAACAAATCAAATGCATTCAAACTAGCTGTTGATGTTCCTTCTGGTGTAGATCCAGATACTGGAAACAAAAATTTACCACATGTTACAGCTAACATAACAGTAACATTTCATAGAATGAAGGTTGGTATGCCAAAAAGAACAGATGTGTGCGGTGAAATTTTTGTTGAAAAAATTGGGATTCCTCCAGAGGCAGAGATTGGTGTTCTATGAAGGTGTATCAAATTCCAGTGGGTCCAATGCAGAATTTTTCATACATTGTTGAAGACGAATCTACACATGAAGCAATTGTGATTGATCCATCGTGGGATTTGGAAAAGTTAACTGAAATTATCAACGAACAAAATCTCAATCCAAAGTATATCATTAATACTCATTGGCATGATGACCATACCAGAGGAAATGAGGAATTGGCAAAAGAGCTCAGTGTAAAGATTGTTCAGCATAGTGCATCACAACTAAAAAATGACTTGACAGTTTCAGACGGGGATTCTATAAAATTTGGCTGTTCTGAACTTGCTGTATATCACACGCCTGGACATTCTAAAGACAGTATTTGTCTAGTGGGTGACGGAAAAATTTTTTCCGGTGATACTTTGTTTGTAGGAAATTGTGGTCGGATTGATTTGCCAGGAGGAAGTGCAAGGGAACTTTATCACAGTTTGTCTGATGTTATTGCAAATCTTAGTGATGATCTAGTTTTGTATCCAGGTCATGATTATGGCTCATCTCCAACATCCACTATTGGAAGCGAAAAAAGAACAAACTTTGTAATGCAAAAGATATCTGAGGCAGAATTTGTTGAACGAATGGGTGGCTAATTATGTCTGATATCAAAATTCATTGCAATGAGGAAAAAGGACAAAAATTCATAAAAGATATTGAGCAGAAGCAGTTTCTTTTTTCATTTGTAATTTCCTATACAGAAACATGTGAAATTCCTGGAATTACAGTGGCTGGAGCTGATGCAGATTTCATCAAATTTACTCCAGCTGCAGACGCGGAATTTCTTCACTATGGATCCTGTAAAAGTATAGATATGATCCCGATGACACCGGATGGAAAACCAACACCCGCTCTTCTGACCAAGGCAGCTTTGGAATCAGCAAGCATCCCGCAAGTAATTATTAATGCTGGAAGCAAAATTTCTCCAAAACTCCCATATTTTCAAACCGATATCACTCCTGGTAAAAATATAGCCATAGAACCTGGACTTGAACAGTCTAATGTTATGCACGCTATTGACTGTGGCAGGATACTTGGCAGAACGTTAGCTTCATGCACTGATTGCCTTATAATTGGTGAAAGTATTCCTGCAGGAACTACTACTGCGCTTGCTGTTTTGAAAAGTTTGGGAGTAGATGCACATGTAAGTTCAAGCATGCCCAAAAATCCTCAATCATTAAAAAATGGAGTTGTTGAAAAAGCACTAAAGCGTTCTGATTCTAAAGAGCCATATGATGTGATAGCAAATGTTGGTGATCCAATGATACCGTTTGTCGCGGGTATGCTAAGCACTGCCTCTGAGATCACAAACGTAATTTTAGCAGGAGGTACTCAGATGGCTGCAGTTCTTGCTATAGCAAAATCAACAGGATATGATGAAAACAGAGTTGCAATAGGAACTACGTCTTACATAATTGATGATAAAGATGCGAACTTGTTGGATATGGTAAAATCAATTTCTGACATTCCCGTCTTATCTATAGACCCAAAATTGAAGAATTCAAAGTTTGACGGTTTGCGTGCTTATTCAAAAGGATTTGTAAAGGAGGGAGTTGGAGCTGGCGGAAGCATGATTGCTTCAATTCTCAAAACTGGTATAGATTCAAAAAAATTGTTAGAATTGATTGATAAAGAGTATTCACGGGTTACTACTTCACAGTAACAGACTTTGCTAGATTTCTTGGATAGTCAGGGTTGGTTTTCTTTTCTAATGCAGAGTAGTATGCTAATAGTTGGATTGGAATAATTTCAATTATTGGATATAATGATTCATCAATTGAGGGAATCTTAACCCAATAATCATAGATATCACTTTCCTTATCTGAAATTCCAATAATTTTTGCGCCTCTTGCTTTAATTTCATTGGCACTGTTTAACGTGTCATTATATGTTGAATCATTTGGATTAATTATTATCACATAGACGTTTGAATCCATTAAAGCCAACGGTCCATGCTTTAGCTCTCCACCAGGTATGCCTTCTGCATGAATGTATGAAAGTTCTTTTAGTTTTAGAGCAGCCTCTCTGGCAATTGGAAGATGAATACCTCTCCCAAGAACATAGATGTCTGTTACATCCTTAAGATCCTTAGCTATTTCTTTTATCCTTGATTGATTTGATAGAACCTGAGAAATTATTGATGATGCATTTTCCCAATCCGGATTAATGCAACCATTACACAGTTTATCAGTGATTTTGTATAGTATTGCAAGTTGTGACGTAAAGCTCTTTGTTGCAGCAACTCCAATTTCCGGTCCACAATTTAATCCCATTACTAATGATGATTCTTGTGAAAGTGATGAGTTTAGATGATTTACAATTGACAAAACATTCGTATTTGATTCTTTAGCAATTTTGACAGCTTCTAACACA
Source organism: Nitrososphaerota archaeon (assembly GCA_018263495.1). GTDB lineage: Archaea > Thermoproteota > Nitrososphaeria > Nitrososphaerales > Nitrosopumilaceae > Nitrosopelagicus. The sequence continues at coordinate 2,556 of JAANXC010000045.1, read as the reverse complement.
TCAGCGCTTTCGCCACTTTGCGAAATAGCAACAAGTGTTGAATCAGGTTCAATATCATCTGGCGAAAATGGTAATTCACTTGCAATTACAGTATTTATCTTAATTTTTGCAAATTTTGACATTAGATATTTTGCTATTTCAGCCGCATTGTAACTGGTTCCACTTCCAGTAATGTACAAATTTTTTGCTTGCTTGATACCGTCAACAAATTGTTGAATTTGATCGTTGTTACCTGCTTGTGATATTGAATCAGGCTGCTCTGAAATTTCCTTTAGTGTAAAATGTGCATAATCACCCTTGTAAACATCTGCAAATTCTTTTGAAACTTTTGTAATTTGATATTTGACAGACGAGCCATCAAAACCAAAAACATGTAATCCAGTATCATTCAGAATTACAAAATCTTCATTATCCAGATAAATCGCATCATCTGTTTTTTCTATGAAACCCAGTACATCACTAGACAAATAGTAGCTGTTCTTTCCTACTCCTACAATTAGCGGTTCATGAAATCGCGCACCAGCAATAGTACCATCTTCAAAAATTACTACAAAAGAATAATGCCCTTTCAGCTGTGCAACTGTTTTAATAATAGCCTGTTTTACATCTGGGGTTTCATCAAAATTTAGTTGAATTAGATTAGCAATAACTTCCGTGTCAGTCTCACTATGAAAATCAAAACCTTTTTTTTGTAAATTTGATTTTAATTCTTCAAAATTTTCAATGATTCCATTGTGAACGATTGCAATTTTACCAGAATTGCTTGGGTGTGGATGTGCATTTTTTTCAGTTACTTTACCATGTGTTGCCCATCGTGTGTGACCTATACCAATGTTGCCAGGAAGTCCATCAAGTTGTATAGCATTATTTACCTCTACTACCTTCCCAACTCCTTTTCTAAGCAGAATCTGGTTTTTTGATTTGGTTGCAATACCTACGCTATCATAACCCCTATACTCCATCCTTTGTAATCCATTGACTAGTATTGGTGCTGCAGAATTCTTTCCACGGTAGCCTATAATTGAACACATTTTGATTCTTAAGAAATTAGATTTTTGTATATTGATAAGCTTAACTTATGATTATTCAGTTGATTCTTTCTCTGCATCTTGTTTAACTGGTGGTTCTTCATTTTTAGGCTGATCACCAGTTTCAATCTCTAGATTTTCCGTTTCAGGACTTCCCAAATCTGATTCTGGTTTGGATAATGTTTCATTAAAGCGTGATTCAGGGATTAAGCGAATCTTTGTTTCCTCCTCAGTTTTAACAATATATGATGGAATTGTAACAACACTATCTCCAATCATTACATGTCCGTGGACAATTGCCTGACGTGCTTGATATGGAGTTTTAAAAAATAATTTTTTTTGTGCCATAGTTTGTAAACGGCGTGACAGTAAATCATTAACTTGTAAGTTTAACACGTCATCTAAAGTTGAATTTTGATCTACTAATCCAATTTTTGAAAGTGATTGTATTAGTATAGGTTCTTTTCTCTCTCGTTCTTCTTGTCTTAATGCGAGTAAAGAACGGGCTTGTAACCTTACTCTTGATAACTCCGTTTGTGTTTTCCATAATTCTTTTTTTGTTTTTAATCCAAATGTGCCAAGAGTTTTTAATTCATCCATCATAAGATCGTAATTAAGTGGACGCTTAGGTTTCTTCCAAACTCTTCTTGGTGTTTTAGGATCTCCCATCTAAATCATCTATTTCTTCTTGTCAGCTGCAGGTGCTTCCTTCTTTCCAGCTGCAGGTGCTTCCTTCTTTCCAGCTGCAGGTGCTTCCTTCTTTTCTGAACCTTCTTTAGATGTCGCTGCTCCTTCTGCACCAGCTTCAGCTGCTCCTTCTGCACCAGCTTCAGCTGCTCCTTCTGCACCAGCTTCAGCTGCTCCTTCTCGTGCTGGCATTACTTTGCCTCCTTTAGCAACACCAACTGCTCCGCCTTTTCTACCAGTACATCTAGTACGTTGTCCTCTAACTTTTAATCCAAACATGTGACGAATTCCTCTCCAGCTACCACTGGTTTTCTCTCTTTCAATATCATTTCTTACTGTAAATGCAATATCAGAAGTTATCAAATGCTTATCTTCTCCTGTTTCAACATCTTTTCTTCTGTTTAAAAACCAAGATGGAAAATTAGACGTTGATGGATTTTTTATAACATTTTCAATTGATTTAATCTGTTCTGGTGACAAATAACCAATTCTTTGATCAGGATTTATTTTTAAAACGTTTAAGATTGTATTAGCAAACATATAACCAACACCTCTTATCTGGGTAAGTCCAACTATCATTTTTCTCTCTCCAGGAATGTCGTTTCCGACGATCCTTACCATATATTGATATTCAGCAGTCAAGCATCAAGATTTTCAGTGACCCCGATAAAAACCATGCTGAGGTTATGAATTATTTTGAATGATTTATGGATAGAATTATAATTTTGTACGCTAAGACGAAATCATGTCAAATGACGCTACAAATGAAAGCGAAAAAATTCTAGAATCACTATTTGAACCTGATAATGCTGAAATTCTAGTAGAATTGAAAGACGGTCCA
>JAANXC010000044.1 GCA_018263495.1 Nitrososphaerota archaeon | reverse complement strand
CTTGCTCTGCCTTTAGGCATTTTTCTAAAATTGCTTTTATGTCAGTTGGATTTGGTGGCAGTTGAAGAAACTCACAACCAGACATCTTAATGAAATCAGTAGCATCTTTTGGCAGAGAGCCACCAAGCTGATAGATTCTTTCAATACATGATTCAAAGTGGCTTAGATCTTCAAGCCTTGCGTCCTCAATTACGCCCTTGATTCCTTCACCTTCCATGCCAGTACAATTTGCCCGTAGTAATGTGAAGTAGTAATATGCTGTGAATTCAACAGACGCGTTGGTCACTAATTCCTTGATAAGTTTATCAACATCAATTCCATTTTTTTTCAGAACCTCAATGCCAACTACACTAGGGTCTCTTCCCATAGCCATGAAGATAATTTAAATTTCTAAACAATAAAAGGTATGGGATGGTAGAAAGCAATTACGATATTTTAAAGATACAATCTGGGGCATCTAAAAAGGATATACGCAAGGCTTATCGAAGTTTGGTTCTCAAGATTCATTCAGACAGGGGTGGTGACGATGAGAAGTTCAAAAAAATCAAGCGTGCGTATGAGGACTTGCAGAATGGGAAAACATATCCTGACAGCGCTGATGAAAGAAAGGAGAAGGCAAAATTCTATTCTGGTGATTCCGATGCTGACCAGCGGAGGAAAAATCTTCTATTGTCTCAGGACATTTCACGCGAAATGAAAACTGCCCAGGAATGGGCTGGTGCTCTTAATCGTGCCAGTGCTATTGGTCAGCGCTTGTTTGGCTCGAAAGAATTAGGTCAGATGGAATTTGAAAGAAAAATAACCAAGACACTTACAATCAAAGGAAAATTTTGGGCTGGCAATTTTACATATGATAATCCCGTAATAATGTGGGGCAGTGTAACAAGTCCGTACATCAGTCCGTATGAAAAACACAAGACTCGCATACGCATTACAAACGGAGATTTTCGAATGATCGATTCTATACGAAACAAGTATGACATTGATGGCGGCGCAAAAATTACCGTGGACAATGGTGACATGGAAGTTGGCAGTGTCAGGGGCAAAAGGCAGCGTGTTGAGGATCCACAGGGCAGGGTTGGAATGACCACTGTCAGGGAACATTTTTCTGAGCTCAGTGCACCAAACGGCAAAATAGTAACGGGAGATGTACGAGACACCGTCAAGCTTGATGCGGATACGATTATCACCCTTAATCTGGTGGATAACATCAAGGTCACGGGAAAAAACATTCTAGTCTATGGGACAAAGGTGACGTATGATGTTGAGTTCTTTCTAAAGAAGGGCGGCAAGATTAGATTTTATGATCAGGGGTCTGGATTTGACATAAGCGATGATGCGATTATCAATCTTGAGAATGGCAAGAAAATCAAGATTCGTGACCTGAAGCGGGACAAGATGATCAGCCTTGGCGGGAAAGATATCACGTATGATTACATTGATGACAGGGAAAACATAAAAAAATCAGCTAAAAATAATTCTGGAAACAAATTCGGATTTGGGAAAATGTTCCACAAGTAATCTTATTTTGATGATTTGTATTTCCCGGACAAAATTATGCAGACAAAAATTCCCTTTCCGGATATGAATTTCGCCTTGTGCCTTACCCCTTTTGGAATGAAAACTGTAGAGGGGGATGTCACCTTGTATGTTTCATCACCTAACTGAATTTCATATTTCAGTTTTGAATTTTCAGAAACGATAAGATTGATTTCATCCGCATTATGTTTGTGCAGCATGCTATACTCTGACATTTTTTTATTGTTACCGTTGACAAAGTGAACTGCAACATGGGTATTCGAACTTGGAAATCGTTTCTTGCTCAGCATCGAAAGGCGCTTCATTGGAGCATAGTCATGAAACGGAATTTTTGAAATCTGCTCACTTACGCCTTTCTTGATAAATTTCTTATAGCGATTCATAGTCTGGTTCCTTTTTCATACTATAAAATCATCTGCTTGGGAACTATCTTCTTTGTCTCTTTGACTTTTCCTTTTTGGTTTGTTCAGGCTCTGGGTCCATCTCTGGCTCCGGCTCTGGGTCCATCTCCGGCTCTGGGTCCACTATGCTGAACTTTGATTTTTCCTCCAGAGTCAATGCCTGCGCAAGATTCTCATTTACTTTCAGTGCGTCCAATAGGTATAACGTCTCTGGAATTCCATGTTTATTCTCTGTCTCAACCACAACGTGAGACGTGTCCATAGGTTTTGCAAATATCATAGTGAAGACCACCTCAAACATTTCCAGATTTTTTACATCTGGGTCATGAGATATCCTGTGAGTAGCCCCAGCAACCTGAAAGAGCTGGGACTGCGAGATGTATGTGACCTGGTTGCTCACAGGTGAATAGTCAATGTGGGCAGTCTGATCAAAGTTTGCTGGTATGCTGAAAACTTCTGTGTGGACTGAGGCAAAGTGGATTTTTGTATATGTTGGATTGTGTGGTGTGCTAAGTGTGACCGTTACGGGCTGTCCAACCAGAACCTCGGTGGTCGGAACGTTGGTCCAGGTGTTTATAATTTGATATTCATCATTGTTGATTGCTATTGTTCCACAGTTTCCAAGGATGACATGCCTTGAACAGGTACTAGATGCCGTAGCGGTACCAATCGTAAGCGTGTAGGTGTTTGATACTGTGTTCTCATTTCCAGCTGCATCTGTTGCTACACCTGCCGCAATACTCGCCGATACGGTTCCATCAGAGGAGCCCTGCACCACGTCAAATGTGTATGTGGTTCCGGATCCCGCAAAGTTGCTGGCTTCAGGAGAGCCACCATTTGCAGTTCCAGTTACTGTGATATCACCAACCACAAAACCAGTGACAGACTCGCTAAAGGTTGCTGTATAGCTTAAAGTGTCAGAAGAAACCGTAGAATCAGAATCTCCGCTAGATGATGTAATTGTGACAGTGGGTTTTGTAGTCTCATGCATGAACATGATGTGTACTGCACCACGATTGGAACCAATTCCATCATCCAGCATTGCACCTACCACTATATCATTGACACCGTTACCGTCAAGGTCACCTATGTTTGCAACTCCGTGACCAAAAGAATCTGCTCCTGATAATGCAGGACCGTTTGTAGTTGAATCGTTAATTTCCACAGTTGAATCAACAGAGCCGTCTGTATTCATGAAGATGATGTATGCTCCACCAGCATCCCAATTTCTACCACCGTCTGAACCATCTGACTTTGTATCATCATTTGGTGCTCCTACTGCCAAATCATTTACTCCATCACCATCAAGGTCACCTATGTTTGCAACGGAATCACCAAAACGATCTTCATCTCCTAATTCAGGACCGTTTGTAGTTGAATCGTTAATTTCCACAGTTGAATCAACAGAGCCGTCTGTATTCATGAACAAAATGTGTACTGCACCACGATCTGTACCACCTGCATCATCGTATATTGCACCTACTGCCAAGTCATTGACACCGTCACCGTCGAGGTCACCTATGTTTGCAACGGAGTCACCAAAATGATCATTATTTGTTAATGTGGGACCGTTTGTAGTTGAATCGTTAATTTCCACAGTTGAATCAACAGAGCCGTCTGTATTCATGAACAAAATGTGTACTGCACCACGATCTGTACCACCTCCATCATCCAAACGTGCACCTACTGCCAAATCATTGACACCATCACCGTCAAGGTCACCAATGTTTGCAACGGAAGTACCAAAAGTATCAGCCTCTGATAATGCGGGACCGTTTGTAGTTGAATCGTTAATTTCCACAGTTGAATCAACAGAGCCGTCTGTATTCATGAACAAAATGTGTACTGCACCAGCATTCCAATTCGCACCACCATCTGAACCATCTGACTTGATATCATCCAAACGTGCACCTACTGCCAAATCATTGACACCATCACCGTCAAGGTCACCTATCTCTGTAACAGAAGAACCAAAACGATCATTACTTGTTAATGTGGGACCGTTTGTAGTATCAGAATCAATATCCACGGTTGAATCAACAGAGCCGTCTGTATTCATGAACATGATGTGTACTGCACCTTCCTTGCTTCCTGCACCAGAATCAAGATTGGCACCTACTGCCAAATCATTTACACCGTCACCGTCGAGGTCTCCGATGTTTGCAACGGAACCACCAAACCAATAACCATTTGCTAACTCAGGTCCATTTGTCGTTGAATCATTAATCTCTACAGTACTGTCTACTGTCCCATCAGAGGTTGCGGCAAACGCCTCAAAATCTGACGGGAAATGAACAAGAAGCGAAGATGCGGCAAACAATAAGATGAAAAAGTAAAAACGGTGCTTTCTAATTTTCATAGATCAGTTTTCCAGCAAAACTAAGTTAAAAACATACTTTGTTCTACAGTCTCCATGCTTCGGGATAGGACGTCAGAATGGTTTGTTCCAAAATTTGGCTCTAGGAATTTTCGAGTGACAATCGGTCTGCTGTTTTTGCCATACACCAGCATCGTTACCTGCTTTGCGGTATGGGGCTCGCTATCCGGCTCTTTTGAAACGGAGCGGCTCATTGCAATCTCGGTGATTTATTTTCTGGCACTTGGGGTTTCAGCCCACCTGCTGGACGCGGTTGGCGGAAAGACAAAGCCGTGGGGAGATTTGCCAAAGAGAAAACTTTGGACGGTGGCAATGATTGTCCTGGGAGTTGCATTTACAATTGGAATGTATTATGCCTTCTTGGATTCACCCCTGCTGTTTGCGATAGGAATTGCGGAAGGGTTCTTCCTCTTTGCATATAATTTGGAATTGTTCGGGGGAAGGTTCCACAACAACTCGACAACCATAGTTGCATGGGCCATACTGCCGATTTTTGCCGGTTCGGCAATACAGACAAACTCAATATCGCTGGAGGCAATCATACTTTGTGGAATCTCTTCGGTTATAACTTACGTTTTGATAACGACATCAAGAAAGTACAAGCACCTGAGGCGCGATAACGGAAGTCATTCAGAGATTAAAAGATGCGAGACCATTCTAAAACTTCTTACGGTTGGAGTTTTGGTTGGCACTGCAATATTTCTTGTTGTGAGATTCTAGTTTGGCTTGAGAATTATCTTTCCGACTAGTCCTTTTCCATTGAGCATTTTATTGTGAGCCTCCACCGCATTCTCAAGTGTAAAGACAGAATCAATGACTGCCTTTATCTTTCCCTGACCCATCCAGTAAAATCCAGCCTCTAACTCGGCACGAGTTCCCTGTGTGGAGCCTAAAATGTTGATTCCCTTGAAAAATATTTGACGTAGGTCGGTTGGCGCATCATATCCGGTCGTAGCCCCTGTAGTTACAATTGTTGAGCCATATTTCAGCAGTGTCAATTCCTTGTTCCAGTGGGAGCCTCCAATGTGCTCAAAGATTACATCAACTCCCGGCGAGACACCATCTCTCTTTGCAATCTCTTTGGTTATTCCCCTGACTTCTTTGTGCCAGTCTTCCTTTCTATGATCCACGGCATAATCTGCACCAAGTTCTTTGAGCCTTTCCAGTTTGTCAGGACTTGCCGTGGCAATTACTACACAGTCATACAGTTTTGCAATTTGAATTCCAAATATCCCAACGCCAGAACTGCCGCCCATGACAAGAACAGTTTGACCCGGTTTAATCTTGGCTCGTCCAACTAACATATGCCATGATGTTAAAAGTGTCATTGATGCAGCCGCAGCTTCCTCATAACTTACATTGTCTGGAATTTTTAGGACATTAATTTCTGGAAGATGTGCAACTTCACAGTAGCCACCCCAAAGCGGTCCAGTTTCAAATCCCCAAATTGTTCGCTGCCTGCAATCATATTCCCTGCCATCTGTACATAGTGCACAGACGCGGCATGACATGTTTCCATGGGAAACTATTCTATCTCCAACTTTGATATTTTTTACATTGTCACCGATTGCGATTACTTCACCCGCGGCATCAGTTCCGGAAATGTGTGGCAATGGAACTGCGAGTGGCTTTCCTCTCATGCCCCATATGTCATCATAGTTTAGTGCTGCAGCCTCTACGCGAAAAATTACCTCGTTTGGTTTTGGTGTGGGCTCCGGAATGTCCTTTATCTGTAAAATAGATTCAAAATCGTCATTCTGTGCGTAATTTTCATAGACTAGTGCTTTCATCTCTGAGATTTTTAAAAATATACCATACTTATTTTGTACCAGTTAGGATTGCGGATGCGCCGTATGTAAGGTATTGGTGGCTCACCTTCAACCCACTTTTCTTCATTACATCGGAATAACTGTCCAGCCATTTGGTTCTTCGAATTAATTTTGGCAGCCCGATTAGCGCGTCCTTCCAACTTGGAATGAAACATCCCACCAGCCGCAGGAAGGTAAGAAAGAAGTTCCACAGCCCCCTGACAGCTGGATTTTTCGGATATGTGAAATCATGGAAGATGATCTTGCCGCCAGGCTTGAGATGTGTTATACAATTTTTTACAAGTATTTCTGGGTCACAATATTTTGGCAGATATGATCCAGTGATGCAGTCAAACTTTGAATCCAGCTTGAATTTTTCCGCGTCGTCAAGAATAAACGAGATGTTGTTAAACGAATTTGAATTTTGCTTTGCCACATCAAGATAACTTTGGGTAATGTCAATGCCAACTATCTTTGCACTGGGAAATTTTTCCGCAATTTCTCTGGTAAGGATGCCAGTACCACATGCAAGATCCAGGAAAGAATCTCCGTCAGAAATTTGTTCCAGTATCTTTCTCTTCCAGTACTTGTCCTTACCTAATGTGCCATACGAAACAACGCCATCATATGTTGCCCCTGTCTCATCAAAAAATTTAGGTACAAGATTTTTTGCCGATTCTGCCAACATTATATATCACGCACCAAGTAATTTAAAGAATAATGGTAAATGAAAAAATCCAGAACGTATTATCGAGATTAGAAAAGGACATTGACTATGAGAACAGTCACCGGGATGAAATTCCTGGCGAGAAGAGGCTGAACTGCATATCAAGAAACATTGGAATGTTTTACAACACTCTGCTAATGTCCATAAACGCCAAAAAAATTCTTGAGATTGGTATGTCCGTAGGCTATTCTGGGCTCTGGTTTGCCGACGCGGTAATGTTAAACACCAAATCTGATGGCCAGATTATAACAATTGACAGGGAGCAATTCAAGATTGATAACGCAACACGGAACTTTGAGGAGGCTGGAGTAAGTTCTCTAATTAAAATCAGGAAAGGGGAGGCTAGAAAAATTTTGGATGAGATAAAGGAAGAGTTCGGCGAAAATTATTTTGATTTTATTTTCATTGATGCAGATAAGGAAAGTTATATCGAATATTTTGATCTGTGCTTGCCACTGGTAAGGAAGGGTGGGATAATTGGCGCTGATAACATTCTGCTTCCGGAAAGGTTCAACGAAATGATGGCGGATTATTTATCCCATGTTAGAAGTAATCCAAATGTTCAGTCAGTTACTGTGCCAATCGATAACGGCGAGGAAGTAACCATCAAACTATAGTTTATGTTTTTTTGATTCCTAGGGTTTTATTTTTCAGTCGCAGATAGCTGTTATGACATTTTCTGCATCTTGTTGCACTCATTGGGTTTCGTGCTCCGCATGTAAAGCAAATTTTCATGTGGAGTCGAGCCTTTTGTGCAATCTGTTTTTTTTCAGGATCTGTTACTGGCATACTGATTTCACCACAAAATGACTCCGTATAAACTATTTTTTTTCCATTTTTCCAGCTAATAATATAGGCAGTTCTACTGGCTTTTTGGCAACTGGAATATTGGCTTTTGAAAACATCGTAATTTTAGATTCAGCTGATCCGTAATTTCCCATGACAATTGCACCGGCATGTCCCATTCTCTTTTCTTTTGGGGCTTTTCTACCAGCTATATACGCAACAACAGGCTTTTCGAATTTCTCATCAATTATTTTTTGGGCTAAAACTTCTTCCGCGTCCCCGCCAATTTCGCCTACAACAACAATGCCATCAAGAGCAGGGTAGTCTTTTACCATATCAAATGCATCTACAAGTCTAGTACCATTAATTGGATCTCCTCCAATTCCAAGTGTGATGCATTGTCCAAATCCAGAGTTTGAAAGATTGTTACCAATCTCATAAAGTAACGTCCCGCTTTTTGATAGAACTGCTGTGTTTCCAAACTTGAATGGTGACGCAGGCATGATTCCAATCTTGATTAATCCTGGTATCATAACTCCAGGTGTATTAGGACCAATAACTATCGCGCCTTTTTGTTTTGCAATCTCAACTATTTTCATTGTATCCTGTACTGGTACATGCTCTGGAATAGCAACAAGAAGTTTTATTCCAGCCTCTAGCGCATCTTTCGCTGCACCTAAAAAGAATTTAGCCGGAACAAACATGATGGAAATTTTTGCGCCTGTTTTGTCAACTGCCTCTTTGACTGTCTCATAAATCGGAACCGTGTTTTCAAATTTTTGCCCGCCTTTGCCGGGAGTGACACCTGCAACTATGTTGGTTCCATATTCCATCATCAGTTTTGTATGCCGCGTGCCAAATTTTCCCGTGATTCCTTGCACGATTACTGGCTGTTTTTGAAAATCACCCTTTGAGTTTTGTTTTCCCTTTAAGAGTTCGAAGATGTCTGTCATTTATTGACCTCCATGACAGCTTTGTTGATTGCCTCCTCAATCGATGGAGATAACTTTGTTTCACTGTCTTTCAGCATTTCTTTTGATTTGTCTGATTCTGCACCCATTAGTCTGGCAAAAACAGGTAAAATTATTATCTTGTCATCATAGGCTTTGAGAAATGCGGATGCCACAATAGTTGTTTTTACTATTCCGCCATACAAATTTACCAGAACTGCCTTGACATTTTTCATTTTGCTGATGAGCGTTAAAGCTTCGTAGACAGATTCCTCTGTTGCAGTACCGCCAACATCTAGGAAGCAAGCAGCCTTTCCACCATTATCGGTTAGCATGTCAAGTGTTGACATTACAAGACCTGCACCGTTTCCAATAACAGCTATGTTGCCATCTAATTCTACAAGTGAAAATCCACTTTCTTCTGCCTTCTTTTCAAGATCTGTCTGTTCATGATATTTTGCAAGTTCCTTATGTCTGAAGTTAGAATTATCATCGGTCATAATCTTGCCATCAAGTGCCATCATTGAGCCGTCCTTAAGGATTACCAGCGGATTAATCTCTGTTAATTCCGCTTCCTTCTCTACGGTTAATTTTGATAGTTTTTGCAAAATGTCTACAAAGTGAGGTATTGAATTTTCATCGAGACCAATTTCCTTTGCTACTTCTTCAGCAACTTTTTTTGTAACATCACCTGAACCAACCTCTCGAATTACCTGATCCTCCACTGATTCAATTTCAACTCCGCCCTCTGCCGAGGAAATTATTGTATAGCATCTTTTACTCCTGTTAAGAAACAATGACAGGTAGATTTCTTTTTCATATTCTGACATCTTTTCAAGTAGAACAGCTCTGGTTTTTTCGCCCTTGATTGACATGTTTAGAACCTGTGGATATTTCAGTTCAAATTCATCTTCATTATGGCATTTTTGTATTCCACCAGCCTTTCCGCGACCGCCTACAGGAACTTGAGCCTTTATCACAAACGGATATCCAATTTTTTCAGCATCCTTTCTCCCACTTTCTATGTCCTTTGAGGCAATACTATCTGGAACCTTAATGTCATACTCCTTGAATAGTTCCTTAGCCTGATATTCTAATAATCTCACAAAAATTGTCGTATTGGGAAGTTTATAATCGTAGCAGTAATCCCGTCACTTTAATTTTTTTTCTAAAAGTTCAACAGTTTCTAAGAACAAATCTTTGCTCTTTCTCAAAAGCCTATCTGGGAACTCATCCAATCTGAATACCAATTGTTGCTTAATTTCTGGTATTACCATTCCTCCCGATATTATCAATTGTTCAACAATGTAATCATTTGTTAGCGTACAAACTATCTCCTCATACGAACCATCTTCTTCCTCCATGGTTTGGCGATAAAGTACTATGGGTTTGTTTGTTTTGGCAACAATTCGTGACCCCTCTTTTAGAAGATCTGTCAGATGTTGGAGAGACCACGAATCAAGACTAATCTGCTTGACCATAGATAATCTATACATTTTTTGTATTTATGATGATTGTTGCGTTACTATTCAACAGAAATTCTAATTTTTTGACCATCTATATCGTCATCCTTGTATTTTTTGCAGGTTTGTGTAAAGTTTACTTGTTTAACTCTAACCAAAAACGAAAGTTCTTCGGTTTTATTTTTTATCATGGATAACGATTCCTCATCAAGATCCAATATAGAGGCTGTATTCAATACATCAGTTGGATTATAGCCCCTCTCCTTTCTCAATGCTTGTAGTCTTCTGGCAAGATCCTTGATTAGACCTTTTGCCATCAATTCCTCATTTCTTTCAGTTGAGATGATTCCTATCAGATTATTTCTTCTTGAGAATGTAAAACCTTCTTGAACATCAAATTCTATTATGAAATCATCTGTATCTAAAGAAATTTTTGTTCCATTAACATCAAATGTAAATGAACTATCTTTTTCGAGTCCTTGTATTATCTCATCAGGTTTTGTTTCAGAAAAAATTTCTAGTAGCTTACTAAGATTCTGTTTTGCTTTTGGACCAATGGTTTTTCGGTTAAGTTCTATCTTCGGGATAACTGGGGCGCCAGATTTTTTCATTTCTAGCATTTCTGATATTCCATCATGATTTTCAAGTTCAATAATTTTGTAATCTTCTACATTTAGTTGGGATTGTAATAGTTCTGATAATAGTTCAATTTTCTTCTGCAGACCTTTTTCTACACAAATTATTGCGTGTTTTAATGGCCATCTTCTTTTCAACTTTCCCTTCATTCGTGCAGCGGCACAAACCGAAACAATCTCGTTCATTATGTCGAATGACTCTTCAACATTTTCATTGACTAATGTAGGTGTAGATTTTGGCCATGTTTCCAAAAGTATTGATTCTTTGTCTCCAAACGTGGTCGTATACAGATACTCGCTGGTAAATGGCGAAAATGGGTGTATCAAAATGTCTAGCGTTTTCAATGATTCGGCGATAATTGCATAGATAACATGCCTTCTATCTTTTTTATTTTCGTCGTCATTCCAAAGTTCTGGCTTTGTGATTGGAATGTAAATTTGGCTTAGCGAATTAATCAGAAAATCTTCTATGGCACTTGCTGATTCGTGGAATTTGCATTCATTGTTTGATTCTGTTGACAGTTCAATTGTTTTTTGAAGTTTTGATAGTAACCAGATATCCGTAGAGGTAAGCATGTCGTTGTCCTTTGCCCATCCAACAGTTGATTCATTAATGTTGAATTTGTCGTATTCACTATTCTGTTTAAAATACAAATGAATGTGAAAAAGTGTGCTTAGGATTTGATACGGTCTTGACATCAATTCCTTTGTACTAAAATTTAGAGTTTCAATTGGGCTTGATTTCCACATGAAGTAGAATCTGACAAGATCAACCGGATATTTGTCAAGTAGATCAGCCGCATCAAGCACATTACCAGTACTCTTACTCATCTTGTTGCCTTTTTCGTCAAGAACATGTCCCTGGAATAGAAATGAATCATATGGTGAAATATCTTTATTATTAAAAATTACATTTTCAATTAAAAGCGTGTATGCCCATCCACGTGTTTGATCAATACCTTCCGTAAAAAATGGAGCCGGTATGGTTTTTTTGTATTCATCGTCGCTTAATGAGGCAAAAGGCGCAGCACCACTGTTATGCCAAGTATCTAAAACAAATTCCTCACGTTGCATCTTTGCATTACATTTTTTACATTTGATAGAAACTCGATCTATCCATGGTCTATGTAACTCAAAGTCAGGTCCATCGGGAAGATCATCTGCTACATCAACAATTTCTTTTCTTGAAAATAATCTTTCAATGTTTTCGCATTCAGTACACTTCCAGATTGGTAGTGGGCAACCCCAGAATCTTTCTCTTGAGATGCACCATGGATGTTTTTCTTTAATTATTTCCAAAAATCTATTTTTCGGTTGGTCAAAAAAGTATTCTACTTTTTGTGCGGCATTAACTGCCTTATTATCAAGTCTATCAAGCATGTAAAAATATTCTCTTCGCGCAAGCCAAACTAGCTTGTGTTGAGAGCGCCAGCATAGTGGGTATTTGTGCTTGATTTTACCGATTCTTACCAATGCATTTTTGTCTTTAATGTCTTGCACAATTTTTTCATCAGCATCACGTACAAACATTCCAGCATACTTGCCAGCGTCTTCCGTAAACTTTACCTCATCATCAATGGGGGAGAAAATCTCAACTTTCCGTTTCATCGCAATGTTATAGTCATCCTCACCGTTAGCTGGGGAAAGATGAACTATACCTGTACCAGCATTAACATCAACAAATTTCTCAGCAACTGCAATGTGATAGTTTTCTAGCTTTGACATTTTTTCCAAGCCAGAGATATCGCCTAGAAGGGGATGCGTGTATTTTTTACCTTCAAATTCAGAACCGTTTACTGTTTTTAGTACTTTGTAATCTTCTATCTTTACTTCTTTCATGAATTCTTCAAGACGAATTTTTCCAATAATCCATGTTTCGTTGCCTGCTGATACGTAAACATATTCTTCATCTGGATTGAATCCAACCATTGCATCTGTTACAAGTGTAAACGGCATAGTAGTCCAGACAATCAGATAGACATCTTCGTCTTGCAATTTTACCTTGTAATACAAAGAAGGATCCTGAACCATCTCATAACCCTGATTAACTTCAGAATGGCTTAACGAAGTTTGGCAACTTGGGCAGTATGCAACAACTCTATACCCTTCTGTAAGGATATCATTTTCGTGAGGTGCTCTTCCGATCTGCCATTCTCTTTCAATATATTCATCCTTGTATGTCCAGTATGCATTTTCTTGATTAAGTGACATTCCTAGTTTTTCGTCAACATCAATCCATTTCTGATGAAATTTTGAAACAATTTTTTTACATTGGGCAACCAAGTTTTCAATCTGTTGTTGGGTTGTAATTCCACTCTTCCCATCTGTGATTCCAAGTTCCTTCTCAGCCTGTAATTCAACTGGAAGACCTTGTGTATCCCATCCCGCATTAAAAATTACATTTTTTAAATTCAGTGTGTTAAATCTGTACCACAAGTCTTTGAAGACACGACCCCTAAGGTGACCTGCATGTGGTTCACCATTTAGCGTAGGTGGTCCCTCAATGAACATAATTTTATCTCGATTGTCTGACGAATCGTCAATCATCCTTTGTAAATCTAGTTTTGAGAGATAATCCTTGGTACTCTGTTCAATCTTTTTTAGATTAAACTCATTTGTTAATTCCATATATCGCTCACGTACATTTATCTCTTATAATACTACGTGAATTGTCAGACATAAGTTGAATGAAAATGTTTGACAATGTTAGTCAGAAATTAAGAGACTCTAAAAAGATAGTTTTTGTAACTGGTGCAGGAATTTCTCAGGAAAGTGGAATTCCTACTTTTAGGGGGGAAGATGGTCATTGGAGAAAACATGATCCTATGAAACTTGCATCAATAGATGCATTTTTTGATGATCCAAAGCTAGTTTGGGAATGGTATGAGGATAGAAGAAAAAACATCTTGGCAGCAAAACCAAACGAGGGCCATTTTGCAATTTCCAAGATGGAAAAATTCAAGGATGTAGTTATACTGACACAGAATATTGATGGACTGCATCAGCGTTCAGGCAGCACAAATGTTTTGGAATTACATGGCAGTATAATTCGGATTAAATGCACAGTTTGTAATTTTTCTGATAATATAACTGAGAATTTTGAATCACTTCCACCCAAATGTGAATGTGGTAATATGCTCAGACCTGACGTTGTTTGGTTTGGAGAAGCATTACCACAAGATGTTTGGAAAAATGCAATGGAAGAAGCTAGTACATGTGACATAATGATTATAGCAGGAACATCTCTGGCTGTTTCGCCTGCGAATACATTACCAATCTATGCAAAACAAAATGGCGCAACGCTGATTGAAGTAAATCCTGAAAAAACAGTCATGTCAAATGATATGGATCTTTCAATACAGACTACTTCTGCTAATGCGTTACCAAAAATTCTCGCGATTTTAAAAAATGAATAGTTTAATCTTGGAATATATAGATCATAATTAAGATTCAGATATTGGTTAATGTTCTTGTAATTGGTTCTGGTGGGCGAGAGCATGCTATTGGCTGGAAACTAGGTCAGAGTGATAATGTTAATACAGTTTTTCATGCGCCTGGGAATGGTGGCACATCAAACAACGTATCAATATCAGTCGATAATTTAGGCGAGTTAGCCAAATTCGCATCTGAGAATAATTGTTTTACTGTTGTTGGTCCAGAGGCTCCACTTGCGATGGGTATTGTTGATATGTTTAATGAAATGGGTTTGAAGATATTTGGACCAACAAAAAAAGCTGCACAATTAGAATCAAGCAAGATTTGGGCTAAACAATTTTTGAAGCGTAACAATATTCCTACTGCTGCATTTGAGGTGTTTAATGATGCAGTAAAGGCAAAAGAATACGTTAACCAAATTGAACATAATGTTGTCATAAAAGCTGACGGCCTTGCAGCTGGTAAGGGCGTGATTGTTTGCGATAGTAAAGCCGAAGCAGAAAAATCTATAGACATGATGTTAGTGGATAAAAAATTTGGAGATGCAGGAAACAATATCATAATCGAGGAAAGAATTGATGGCATAGAGGCATCATACATTGCATTGTCTGATGGGAAAATTGCAATACCAATGGCTACAAGCCAAGATCATAAAAGAATATTTGATAATGATAAAGGACCAAACACTGGGGGCATGGGTGCTTATTCCCCAACACCAATCATCGATAAGGATCTTTCTCAAAAAATCCAAGAAAAAATCATTGATAAAACAATTTCATCCCTAAGAAATGAGGGAATTACATTCAAAGGATTTCTTTACGCAGGTATAATGCTAAAGGATGGTGAACCGTATGTTCTTGAATACAATGTTAGAATGGGTGATCCTGAATGCCAACCAATCTTAATGCGAATGGATTCAGATCTTTTTGAATACTTGGCGGGAAGTGTGGAAGGTACGTTGGAAAACATGCCACTAATTTCGTGGAAAAATAAATCTGCGGTTTGCATCGTTCTAGCATCAAAGGGTTATCCCGAATCATATCCAAAAGGCGAGGAAATTTTTGGCCTAGGAAATGCTTTTGACGATGCATGCATATTTCATGCCGGAACAAAAGAGCTGGATAAAAAAATCATAACAAACGGCGGTCGTGTTTTAGGTGTTACTGCATTAGGTGATACATTAGAAGCAGCCATCAAACATGCATATGATGTTACTGAGAAAATCTCCTGGGAAAATAAATACTTGAGGACAGATATCGGGAAAAAAGGCTTATCTCACCTATGAGATTTTTACATTCTCATCTTCTGTTACTATCCAATCTATTTTGACATCATGTGAGTCATTTGGTATGGATTTTACAATTTGTTTCGAATAAGTCAACGATATTTTTACTGCGTCAATCAATGAGAGAAATCTATCATAGTAGCCTTTTCCATACCCCAATCTGACACCTGATTTTGAAACTCCTACTGTAGGTATTAGTACACAATCGATTTTTTCTGCCTTTTTACAACTATCTTTCGGTTCCATAATTTCGAAATTTCCTTTTTCTAATTTTTCAAGATTTGAAACAATGTAAAACTGAAGATTATCATTTGTAATCCTAGGTAGTAGCAGATTCTTATTCTGTCTCAATATGTCTAGCATTATATCATAAGTATTGATTTCACTGCCAATTGGAAAATAACAAGCAATATTTTGTGAATTAGTGTATGCAGAGATCTTTTTTAGATTTTGATGGATTTTTTCACTTGAAATTTCTCTTAGTTCAGCTGACGTTGCATCTCGTTTTTCAAGGAGATGTTTTCTTAGTGCAGCCTTTTGAATATTAACCGACAATTTCTTTACTCAATGATGCCGCGGTCACAGTATTTTTTAGTAACATGGCAACTGTCATAGGTCCAACACCACCAGGAACAGGCGTAACCCATGACGCTTTTTGAATTATATCATCATAATCTGCATCGCCAACCAGTTTGCCTTCATGCCTTGAAATTGCAACATCAATCACTATGGCATCTTGTTTTATCATATCAGAAGTTAACTTGAATTTTGCTCTGTCACCAACAGCAGTTATAATTACGTCTGCATTTTTGCAATATTCATGGAGATTTTCAGTTTTTGAATGACATGTAACTACGGTAGCATTATTTTGTAATAGTAAATGATATAGTGGTTTTCCTATCAAATTACTTCTATTAATCATAACTACATTTTTTCCTTGAAGATTAATCTTGTAATAATAAAACATCTCCATTATTCCAGATGGTGTACATGGCTTTAAGATGGATTTTCCCATTGATAACAATCCAACATTTTGTGGTGTTAACCCATCAACATCTTTTATTGGAGATATTCTTGAGATAGTTGCAAATTCGTTAAGTTGTTTTGGTAGTGGTAATTGAACTAGAATTCCATGGACTTCCTTATCATTATTTAGATTATCAATAATTTTGTCAAGTTCTTTTTGTGTTGTATCGGTAGATAACTTATGATCCATTGTTTTAATCCCAACTTTTTCACATGCATTATGTTTATTTTTTACATATGTTGCAGATGCTGGATCATCCCCCACTAACACTGTAGCTAGACATGGTATTACATCTTCTAAATTTAGTTTTTCAACTGCACTTTTTAAAATATCTTTGACCGCGTTTGATACTTCAATCCCATCTATTTTTTGTCCTGCCATAATGATATCTTATTGTATAACTATTTAATTTAAGCAGAAATGAAAGTAATTTTTGAATCTATGAGACTGTATGTGATTTGCGGTTTAAATAGAAATTTTGTATGATTTACTCATGATGAAGCTTAGATGTTCGTATTGTGCCACAAATTTTTGTGAGCATAATTGTAAGTGTAAGTGTCATAGTAAAACTTGGACAAAAAATCAGCCTGAATAATTTTTAAATCATTTGTAATTCAGTTGAAATAAAAAAAATGATGGGATGACGAGTCCCATCATAATAACATGATAGAGAATCAACATTATTTTAGAATAAAAGCCGCACGTAGAAATTATTAGAATGAATGATACTATCAGGCTCTCTTCTTCTTAGTAGGTTTCTTAGCTGATTTCTTCTTAGTAGGTTTCTTAGCTGATTTCTTCTTAGTAGGTTTCTTAGCTGATTTCTTCTTAGTAGGTTTCTTAGCTGATTTCTTCTTAGTAGGTTTCTTAGCTGATTTCTTCTTAGTTGGCAATTTAGTTTTCA
>JAANXC010000043.1 GCA_018263495.1 Nitrososphaerota archaeon | reverse complement strand
TGAAAGTTTCAACCCATTTTCAATTACCGAGTTAAGATTCGCACTGAATTATCTCATAGATAGGAATCTAATTGTTAACGAACTTATTGGCGGTTATGGCAATACCATGATTTCAAACTATGGTATATTTGCAGCTGATTATCTTTCCATCATAGAGGAACTAGAGTCATTCCATTTCAAATACAATCCTGCATTAGCTGATGAAATAATTTCACACGAGCTTGAAGAAGCAGGTGCTGAAAAAATTGACGGGTATTGGTATTATGGTGGCGAGCAAATTGAAATTACATTTTTTATTAGAAGTGATGATCCCGTAAGAAAATCCATAGGCGGAATTCTGTCTACAGAACTTGAAAAGATTGGTTTCAAGGTGAACAAGGATTTTGGTGATCTAAACAAGGCGTTCGTAGTTGTTTACGGTTCAAACCCAGCAGACCAGAAATGGCACCTTTACACTGAGGGATGGGGCAGCTCTGGATTTGCAAAGTATGATTCAGTCGGGCTTGCGCAAATGTACTCTCCATGGTTTTCAAACATGCCAGGCAACAATGATCCAACATACTGGAATTACAAAAATGACTACATTGACTCTATAACCAAAAAAATCTACGTTAGCGATTTCAAATCTGCTGAAGAAAGATCTTCTTTGATTAAACAAGCAACAAAAGAGGGTGTAAGTGAATCTGTCAGAATTTTTCTTGCAAGCAAGACAGACCAATACGTTGCCAATGACGACATTGACGGAATCATCAACGCACTTGGTGCAGGTGTTCCTACGAGATTTACAACAATGAATGCAAAATCTGAAGATAATTCATTGGTAGTAGGAGTCAAACAAATCTATCAGGGTGCATGGAATCCAGTTAGCGGATTTAGCGATACATACAGTAATCAAATATGGCTCAACCTTTATGATCCCGGAGTCTTTAGTCACCCATTTACTGGCAAGATCATTCCAATTCGTACAGACTGGCAAGTTGAAAATTTTGGCAGTGATGAAAAAGTCATTGTTCCTGAGGATGCAATTTTATGGAATATAGATACTCAAAGCTGGGAAAACGTTGGAGCTGGCAGTAAGGCAACAAGCAAGATTACATTTGATCTAATCCTTGGCAACTGGCATCA
The DNA here is from genome assembly GCA_018263495.1 of Nitrososphaerota archaeon. Lineage (GTDB taxonomy): Archaea > Thermoproteota > Nitrososphaeria > Nitrososphaerales > Nitrosopumilaceae > Nitrosopelagicus. The sequence continues at coordinate 10,667 of JAANXC010000043.1, read as the reverse complement.
CGGAGAAACGATTGACATGAATGACATACTGTACTCTCTGTATTTCCTACAGGAATGGGGTTCTGAACAGCAAGAGGGAGATAATACATACGATTCTGAGTATTCTCCGCAAGCCATGCAAAATGCCAAAACGCTAGTGGGAATAAAGCAGATAGATGATGATACTGTAGAAGTTTATGTTGATTATTGGCACTTTGACGAAGCGGAAATAGCTGCATGGGCAGCACCTTGGAGTAGTATGCCTTGGGAGATTGTCGCTGCATCAGAGGATGCCGTTCTCGACGGCAAGGTTTCCTTCTCACGCTCTGGCAGTGTTAGCAAGAGTGTAAACTGGCTTTCATTGATTGTTCCAAATGATGCGAACATGATCAAGGAACAACTTGCAGAATTCAAAGAGATAAAGTATATTCCGTCATCATTGCAAGGTTCGGAATATGGATGGCAATATTTTGAGCAACGCTATGATGCTGCCATAGAATGGATTGATGAAAACGGACATGCGGTAGTCAGCAACGGACCTTTTTACCTTGACAACTATTCACCAGAATCAAGGACTATCACCATCCATTCATTTGATTCAACAGGATATCCTTTTGACGCTGGAAAGTGGAAGGAGTTTGAGCAAATCAAGTTTCCAAAAATCACTAATGTGGAAATTCCAAACGTTGTGGATTTGAAAAAAGAACTCTCTGTTAGAGTTCATACAACCGACTCGTCTGCAATTCATTATTTCATCTCAAACTCTAAAGGTGAGACAGTCACATCAGGAGTGAAATTAATTTCGAACGGTTTATCTGAAATTGGATTAACAGAAGAAGAAACTTTACAGCTTGATGTTGGAGCAAATACATTGAAGGTCTTTGCCTCATCAGAAGAAGCACTAAGACCAGATGTCTATGAGACCAGTTTTCTCGTAGTTGAAGGGCAAACTGAACTTCCAGCCGTTCCTATTTCGGAGATAGAGACCAGCTCTGATGGTACATCATACACTGGCATTGTCTTAGCAATAATTGGCGCAATAATAGTTGGAATCATTGTATATATCCGAAGAAAAAGAAAAGCCTAGATTTTTTTTCCGGTAACAAACAATGTACCAAATTCTCTTTTCCATTTTGCTCTATGTTTTGTGTCTTTGATTTGCTTTGTAGTTGTCTTAAAGCCAGCTTCGTTGAACATCTTTTTCCATTCAGTTTTAGAACGCAAGTCCATTGGTACTTTCATAACTTTTCTCCATCTCTTGGTGAGATGATTGTCACTGTAAAAGTCAGTTCCACAGTAAAAGAAACCGCCAGCTTTGAGCATCTTGAAAACTTTGGCAAGTGCAGGTTCCATCGGTACCGAATAATATAGCGATTCCATGGAAAAAATCACATCAAACTTCCCAGTATAATTCCAGGATTCAAGGTTAGTACATGTGTATTTTTCCTTTTTTGAAACGCGTTTCGATATGGCTCTTTTTATCATGTTTTTGCTTTTGTCTATTCCCATTGCCTTTTTGCATTTTGGATTATTTGCAATTTTTCTAACAACCCAGCCATTACCGCATCCAATATCTAGGAATGAAAATGGTTTGTTGAAGGAGATACTGCCTAGAAACTTGCCTACAGTTATGCCATGACCCTCTTCCATCTCTTCAGCCCTTCCGGCTTTTGCCCAGCTGTCAAAGACCTTAGATGTTTTGTCCATTCAAGCACCTTTGATGATGTTGAAGAATTGTCGAACAGCTAGCATTGGATGATGTGTTGCAAGCTTGACCATTTTTGATACTGTAAAGTCTGCTCTTACAAAATCTAAGAATTCATCTGCCGTCAGGTTGCTTATGATGCCAATCTCCTTGTCCCAATCATCATCAGACAGTTTCAGCCATCTGGCTTGAACTTTGTGGGCAGATTTTATTTTTGGATCTATTTCCCTTTTCCATGTTTCTTCATAGGATTGCAATGCCTCTTCTGAAGTATTACCAGACTTGATAGCTTTGCTAGCTGTGTCTCCAGCAACTCGTCCATATTTGATTGCGTATCGAATTCCTTCCAACACCAGAGGATTTGCCATGCCAGCAGTATCACCTACCAAAATTAAATTATCATAAACTGTCTTGCGCGAAAGTCCTTCGTTTGGAATCAAGCCATAATGAAATTCCTTCTTTGTTATCTTACCCAAGTCCTTAATCGGTCCAACTCCTTTTTCAATCAATTCATCCAGCCTTTGAGTAGGATCCACTTCTGATTCAGGCTTTCCTACCCCAACTCCAATCCGTACTAAGTTTTTTCCAAGAGGAAATATCCACGCATATCCAGCTGGAGAATACATCTGTCCAACCATCAGCCACCATGTGTCCTGGTTTACATTCTCAACTTCTGCTTCATATTCCGCGCCAACGCCAAACCTTTTCCATTGTTTAACGAGGCCAAGTGACTTTGATACAACAGATTGGAATCCGCTAGCATCTATCACCACCTTTGCGCGAAATACAATTTCTTCATTTGATGATGATGCCTTTACTCCAACAACCTTTCCGTCTTCTGTAATTACTTCGGTTACGTTTGTGTTGACGAAAATATCTGCTCCATTCTTTTTTGCCTGCTCTGCCAAAAACCTGTATGTCTTTCGTACGTCCAGTACAGCGGCCTTTGCCTGCTCATCACTGATTGAAACATTGTTTTTTGGGGAGCAAAAGTTGTATGTCCTGATTGGGTTGTAGCAGTCTTCTGGTATGCCAAACTCCTTCGCATAGTCAATCCATGTTACACCGCTGGTCCTTACAGTCTGCGCAACGTTTTCCTCCTTTTCTAGCAGGGCTACACTGATGCCATTTTTTGCCGCCATATATGCAGCTGACGAGCCTGCTGGTCCAGCCCCAACCACAACTAGATCATACTCACGCTCAGACAATCATTTGCTTTGACCATTGTACCATTTGTATTTTTATTGGAGGTTATTTTTGATCCATGAATGACTCTGCCAGGATTTATACAAAACAGAGCAACTCTCCTTCTAATTATTGGTATTATAACCACCTTTTCTGCACTGGGTCCATTTTTGATTGAAGAAGTAACATGTACAATTATTGACCAACCGAGAGGCGAACATACTGATCATAGCCTTAATTGTTTCGAATTGGTAGCACATGAAACTCTTCATATTGCCGCCATTACTTTTGGTATATTCCTTTTCATACTTAGCATAATTGCATACCGCTCAACAGGAAATAGAAACCTGATTTTTACAGCGCTTGCATTTGCAACCTTCACAATTCTTTCAATCTTCCTCCTCCAAGAAGATTTAGCAGCTGAACGTCTGGAACATGATGAGGCAGTTATGGTGGATGTTTTACTTACGGTTATGATTGGCTTTTTCGGAATTGGCGTTTTCTCGAATCAAAAGTTTCCTACTAGGACGAAATACGATTAACATGGAAAAAATTATGACTAAAGAAAGAAGAACTAAAACTCAAATTTTCTTTGATGTTATTACCGCTGTAATAGATGACACTCAGAATAGCGAATCAATGTCTCCAACCAGAATCCAAGTCAAGTGTAATACATCTTATGATAAACTAACAAAATACCTGACGGAAATGGAGGACAGAGGAATGATAGTAAAGGGAAAATCAATCACAGTTACTGAGAGAGGAATGGAATTTCATAAGGATTATTCCAGAATAAATGATCTCATAAATGAGATGAATGAAAAATTCTAGGGAAGCGTAAAAACTTCTGTCCCATCTTTTTCCGTTTGAATTACTATTGCCCTGTGAGAGTCAAGCAACTGGTTTAGAAATCTACCACGAATTTCATTGGTAATCCGCTGTACCGCAAAGGAGCAAACAAAGCTTCCCTTAATTTTATGGTAATCATCCTCTACACACTGTTCAATTACTGCCATTCGGTCGGTTTTTTTTGAAGCATTAAAGTCAAAATAGTGAGTTGATATTACTCTTATTTGAGAATCATGCGGTAATCCGTCAACCTTCTCAAGAATCATTTTGGAGTAATCCTCAAACTTTTCTGGAATTTTTACTATGTGCAAAAATTCACTACATCCTTCAGTATCAATACCAAATTCTTTCATCTTGCTTAGTACACCTTCAGGATTTTGGGTGGTGTAAAAGCAGTGCTCTTGTTTTTCTAATCCTTTTTGTATAAAACCAAACTCTGTATCTTTCGTTATTTTACTATCGTCATGGAAATACAGGATATGTGCACATCCAAGACTCTCTAAAAATCCAGTTGCATCTAATTTTGGCATTTTATGTTAACCATTTGTATGGGCGAATAATTGCTTATAATACTCGCTCATCATGATGAGTTTATTCTTCTTCCTCTTCATCGTCAGCATGTGCTGAACGATTAGGTCTTCTAGGAATAAACATCTTGGTCATTTTGTATCTATAATATTACGTAGCTTCCAATAATCTCTACTTTTTCAGCTCCTGCTGGTAGATCAATGTACAAGTCCATTCCAGCCTGTTCATAGTCTTCGTGTTCTTGGTTATCTACCAAGATAAAGAACGTTCCATCATCAGAACCGATATAGTCCGCATTCAATCCAACAAATAACTCTCCATCATCTGTTGTACTTGTCTTGATAATCAGAGCAGAGTTACTCTTGTCAAGATACATGCCATGAACATCACCTGTGCTGATAGACCAATCAAGTTGATCAATCAAGTCGTTACTTGATGGTGCATAAGATGGTGTGGTCTTCATTGGCACATATGCAGAAGGAGGACTAGGTGGTGCTTGCTGTACAACTGGTGCACTTGGTGCACTAGGTGCTGGCTGCATTATTGAAGGCATGTCATCACCCATTGGGATAACTCCAGTAAAGCCGATTCCAATAATTAATGCAACAGCCGTAATACCAATTGCAATAGAGATGCCCATTTTGTCCGCTCCACGTTTTTTTGGTGCAGATGAACTTGAGCCACCTTGTGAACCTGAGTCACTTGGTCTTTCAAATCCTTTTGGTAAAGCACCTTCAGCCATTGTAACTTGAAATTATTTTTCCTGTACACATAAGGATGCCGGTATCAAAACTGATTTTGTTTGATTATCACACCATCTTTTTTTTTGAATTTCTCTAATTCTAGCCTAATACAGCGATCAAACATAAATTAGTGTCTAAACAGCAAAGTGGAGTGGGTACCAAAAAACAAAAAAATGATTCTCTGAAAGAAACAATTGAGGGGTTTCGTGTACCAAATGCAACTAGTAAGAAACTACATGCTTTTCTTGAATCTGAAGGAATTACAAAAAAGAAATGGTTGGAGTCAAAACTTGAAGATGATTTAGATTACAAGGCGTTATTGAATGTCAATAAAACTAGTTCCGTCTTGATTCCCAAAATCCACTATGCAAGACTTCTTGCCTCATCTTCCACAGCCACAGAAGATACCGTTAATGAGATTTTTGGTTATGTATCATCTTTACTTAAAGAAGATTCAAGTTGGAAAAATTATTTAATGCTTTTTTCTGCATTTTGTGAATCAAGCGGTTTTAAGTTAACAGTTGACGAAGAGCTTACCTTTACAACAATTGATTTGCAACATAACATATCTGAAGTTTTTACTGATATTATGGAAGGTGTATGGAAAAAGATCGCAAACAAAACAAAAGAACTAAAATTCGAAAGTTGCATTAAAACTAATATATCTGTCATAATAAAATTTGAAAAAATAAAAAGTTAACAAAATGTTAACATGTTTGTTAACGTTTATAGCACAGGGTAAGCGCCAAAACTGATAATGCAACAAACTTTTTTTAAAAAAAAAAAAAAAAAAAGACAAAACATATGGATGTAATTCAAAATGGCACTTTCTAAGGCAACACAAAAATTTCTTGGTTTGAACGAATTTTCATCCAATCAAGAAATTATTAAAAGTATAATATCTAAATATCCAGGACTTCGTTTTCATGAAATCAAGAAGGAAACTAAACTTGCAAACGGAACGCTCCAGCATCATCTAGGCCAACTGACAAAATCAAATAATCTCAAAGCAAAATATGTTGATACAATCCCACGATATTACATCTATGATCTTGAAGACACAAACCATGTTATCTTACTGAGACTCAGGCAGCGTACCACATCTAGAATCATAAAATCACTGTTAAAAAATGAATGCCAGACTTTTAGCCAATTAGTAAAATTCTCAAAAAAGTCACCAGGCACTGTTTCAATCTACAAAAACATACTTTTGAAAGACAACATCATAGTTGGTGATACGAATTCATGTGATTGTACTAAAGGCATTACAAACACCACAATCAAATATAGATTAGTTGAGCCTGAGAAAGTTCGCACGCTAGTCGAAGAATATGGCAAATCACCTCTTAAACAATCAGCAGACAATTTGGCTGATATCTTTTTGTCGTTAAAATAATTTTATAGGTTAAATCTTATCACTTGAGAACAGGTACATCCTTCTCGTCGTTTGCCCTTTCAGTATCCATGGGATCGTCATGTTCGTCATCACGGTGCATAAAGCTGTGGTTTTCGCCCTCTTTTTTGCGGCAGAAATTTTCGTGTATCTTTACCATCATCTTCAAAGTGTCATCATTTTCGTGAAATTCACGCCTACCACACTCCTTACAGATAAACTCAGGCATGCAATTCAGCTAATTCTAATGTATTTATTTTATTCCTATTGACTAGATAGAACATGGCAGAATTTGATTTTACAGTATTTGGAATGTGGTCTGCCATCACAGCAGTAGTAATAGTAATCACTGGTATAGTCTACAGGTCATACCGGAGAAAACAAAATGAGGAATCTTCATCTTGAGAAACAGGGCATCCGCGGGCTAGCAATTGCTGAGAGTTTCTCACAAACTTCCAAAAAGTCAGTTCTGTCCGGCATCGTAATGTCAACAGATTTGGTTATTGATGGATTTGTTTTTGATCACTCTACCGTGGGGGGAGATGATGCAACCGATGCTATATTATCCATGTATGAAAAACTTGACAGACCTGATGTTAGTTTTTTGCTGATATCCGGAATTGTAATTTCATTATACAACATAGTTGATGTGAAAAGGATCTCGGAAAAAACAGGACTGCCAGTAATTGGCGTTACATATGAAGAGTCACAGGGAATTGAGGATGCAATAAAACATCACTTCCCAGATTCCTACGAGACAAAACTTGCAGAATATTCCAAACTAGGATCACGCGAAAAAATTACCCTCCATACATCACATAACTTGTACATACGAAATGAGGGTTGTACTGTATTAGAAGCAACACAGTTACTTGATAAGATAACATTACAGGGCTCCATACCAGAACCACTAAGAATTACACAATTATTGGCAAATACACTTCTAAAGGCTAAATTCTAATTTTGCTTCTTGCACGCGTTCTTAGCTTCATTTTACAACAGGGACATCTGCTCTCAGGTGTAACAAAGTATGCAGCACAAAGAGTGCATCTCTTATGTCCAGTAGAATATTTTGGCTGCTTTGTAGCAATTTTTACTCTGAATTGGTCACAAATTCCCCTGCAAGTAACACCCATGGCGATCATTATTTTTTTGGGTTTTAATACCTTTACAGTAAAATCAGTCTTCAGACAGTTTTTTTATGTACGCTAAAATTCCCGTATAATCAATCTCGCCAAACCCAGCATCTACCGCATCCATGTAAATTTCGTTTGCGCGCTCAGCCATTGGTAGCACAGCGCCAAAGTCCTTTGCCGCCTCTGTGATTATGCCCAAATCTTTTTGCAGGTTTTTTAGCGTAAAGGTAGGCTCAAATTCGTCCTTTATCATCCTGTGAGCCTTGTTTTCGCTCATACCTGTCTTGAAGTATGTAGAGTTTAGTATCTCCAAAAACTTCTCCGGGTCAAACCCAGCCTTCCTTGTTAACGTAATTCCTTCAGACAACGCTAAAGCTAAAAGTGAAATTTGAAGGTTCATTGCAATCTTGATGCTGTGTGCACTACCGCTTTTACCAAGGAAAAATGTCTTGTTGGCAATTGCATCAAACACCTGTTTGTATGCCTCAAAAACATCCTTGTTACCCGATGCCATCAGCACAAGCTGTCCATGAATCGCCACATTTGGTCCTCCCATCACGGGAATCTCTAGTGAGTCGATACCCTCCTCATGAAGTTTTTTTGAAAAATTGATTGCACTGCTGGGGTTTATTGTTGACATGTCTACAACCGTCAATCCATCGTGCTTTCCGGCAACTATTCCATCCTGACCAAACAGGATTTGCTCAACTGCGTCAGCATCCTTGACGCATGTGATAACCAATTCCGATGACTCCGCCACATTTTTTGGTGTGTCAGCTATGGTGGCTCCATTCTTCTCAAGGTTTGATGTCTTTGATTTTGTCCTGTTATAGGCTGTCAGAGAATGCCCAGATTTCAGCAGATGAAGTCCAACCGCCTCACCCAACATTCCAGTTCCAACCAGCCCAATTTTTACCATCAAGTAACTAAGCAAGTGGAAATTATGTATGTTATCTTGCTAATGATCGATATTCTATTTTACAACGAGATAAAATCCAGCAGATTTGCCGTCTTCTTAATAGAGTAATCAGATATTCAATTATGGGAGAGATTAAGGACGTACTCCTAAAGTCATTCAAGGATAACCCAGACGTGCTCAAAAAGTTAGAGATGGAGGAATCTGACGAAAAGTCAAAAGCCTTGCTAAAAATGATTCTCAAAGAAATTCAGGATGATCCAGAGTATTCTGGCATAAACCACTAGGCATCAAATCTTAATAGGATTATAATGCCGGTTATCACAAAGCGATTTGAATATGGCTGGGTCGGAATCATTTGGTGTAGAGTCTGGTTTTGGAGAACAAGTTTTGGAGTGGATGAACAGTGAAGCAAAAAAACGCAAGTCAAAGTTTGAGGCGAGATCATACAACTATGAAATAACAACCAAAAATTTTGGCACTTTTGAAATGTTCTCATGGATAGGCGATGTCAAAGCTGCTAGAAGCTTAATCACAAAGGCTAGCAGGCGTTTCAAAATTAGGGTAATTGAGGGAGGTTACAGAACCAAAGAAAAAGTACTCAAAACAAAAAAAACAGATTTTGCCATGGTCAGAAAGGGCGACAGAGTGATTGGCCACCTGGAATTCTCTTCATCACTATTCGGCGATACAAGATGGAAGCTGAAAACCGAGGAGAGAAAATGAATTTTTTAAATGATCGTTTTTAGATCTTTTTGATCTGAAGATTTGCCAATAATTTCTAGCAAGTACGAGATTCGGACGATTCACTAATAAACAATAGTGCCTTATAGAGTACACAAATCAAAGAAAACCCACAAATTTGGGGAGCATCGTGGAATTTCCTTTGATCTGTGTCTAATTCGCACTAGATCCAGCTGATAATTAAGTACGATCATTTCTAGCGATCATGCCTAATTTTTGCATGTTCTTGTCTTTATACGCTCAATTAATGGTTTATACGTGGTGTTTTTTGAGGAATTTCAATATGGAAACAGGTACCGTAAAATGGTTTAACCAAAGAAAAGGATTTGGTTTCATCGAACGAGAAGGTGAAGCAAAAGACCTCTTTGTCCACCAGACAGAAGTTGAAGGCAACATTCGTGATGGAGACAAAGTTGAATTCGATATTGGTGAATCAGAAAAAGGCCCAAACGCAACTAAAGTAAAACGAGTAGAGTAAGATTAATAATTTTTAAGTTAATTTTCTTAATTTCTATAAAGTCACTAACTTTACAGTATCCATCCTTCTATTTTTTTGAAAGTCCCTAGTGATACTACTGACAGAATCTGCATCGCCCTTTAGCATAAACAGCTCCATGCATTTTTCGCCCTCTATCTTGCTGTGCATGTGAGTTGTGATCAAATCCTCAAAGCTGTGCTTTATCCCATTTACCTGATCATCATATTCGTCGTTGTGAACAACAAGCAAAATCGCATTGATGTTTCCGGAAAGATTTTCGTTTTGTTTTTCTTCTGCGACAAAGCTTCTGATGCCGGCCCTGATGGCATCCGACCTTCCAGAGAATCCCATCGACTTTTGGAGGTTATCAATCTCCTTGAGAATTTCCTCAGTGAGGGAAATTGAGACAATCGGCATGCCTAGATTGTTATTAAGAAATATAAAAATTTTAACTAAATGTTATTAACTTTTTATAGGTTTATTAATAATTCAGGCGTGGATTTTGCCATGATAGTAGACATCAAAAAACTGTCTGTTGATTATTCTGGAATCAAGGCATTAGATAATCTAAGCTTTGGAATTGCCAAAGGTGACTTTTTGGGAATCATCGGACCAAACGGTGCAGGAAAGTCTACGCTGTTCAAGTGCATGCTTGGATTGCACACAGAGTATGACGGAGTAATCAAGGTCTTTGGTCAGGATGTACGCGACTCGAGAAAATATCTGTCACAGATAGGATACGTTCCTCAAAAGCCAGTTGTAGACAGAAACTTTCCAGCAACGATTAGGGAGGTCTTGTCTATGAGCCAAAATTCCAGTGATCCAAAAAAAGTAGATGAAGCACTGCAAAAGGTTTGGATGCATGAGATGGCTGACAGAAGAATTGGAGACCTGTCGGTTGGTCAGCAGCAGCGTGTCTTTATTGCAAAGGCACTAGTCAACTCGCCAAAAATCCTAGTTTTGGACGAGCCGGTTACCGGCATTGATCAGTACAACAAGGATCTCTTTTTC
>JAANXC010000042.1 GCA_018263495.1 Nitrososphaerota archaeon | reverse complement strand
CTCAACAATTGGACATGTTAAGAATGATAAAATGATGCATGTAAAAAAGTCTGAGAAAACATTAGCTTTACTCCCAGCGGAATTTGTTGCACGAGCACCATTACTTGATAGGAAAAAAACTAAACCAAAATATCTGTTACAAATTAAAAAAGAAAATAGGATAAAAAAAACTTTGGATTACTCAAAAACAATTCTAAAATTATTATCTAGTCCAAACATCGCAAGTAAACACTGGGTTTTTCAGCAGTATGATCATGAGGTTGGGATTAGAACTGTTGTAAAACCGGGTTTTGATGCATCTGTTTTAAGATTAGATAATGGAAAATTTCTTTCAGCAAAGATTGATGGTAATCCTAAACATTGTTATCTTGATCCTAGACAGGGTGCAATTGGTTGTTTTGAGGAAGCATGTAGAAATGTTGTTTGTACTGGCGCTAATCCAATTGGAATGGTTGATCATCTTCAATTTGGTAATCCTGAGGATCCAGAAATATTTTGGACATTTATGGAATCACTTGAGGGATTGACTGAATATGCAAAATTTCTTAGGATACCATGTGTTGGCGGCAAAGTAAGTTTTTACAATGAAACTCCTTCAGGTCCAATTAAACCAACTCCACTTATTGGTGTTTTAGGGATTAAAGACAAAACTCCATTTTTGTCCGTCTCTCCAAATAATGATGATTACTTGGTAGTTATTGGTGATACAAAGGACGAACTTGGCGGCTCTGAATATTTTGAGTATATTCACAGATTTATTGGTGGAGTTTGTCCAAGAGTTGATTTTACGGATTCCAAAATTAACATGCTTGCGGTATTATCGTTAATAAAAAATAAACTTGTGAAATCAGTGCATGATTGTTCAAAAGGTGGACTTTCTATAGCACTGTCCGAACTTTCAATTTTTGGGGACATTGGATGTACTATTGATATTGAAAAAATACCATGTGAAGAAAATCTTAGTTCCGAGAAAATATTATTTTCGGAAAGTCATTCTCGTTATTTGTTAGTAATTGATAAAAAAAATATTGAGGAAGTAAATCATATTCTTTCTAAGAAAAAAATCACATTTGCTGTTTTAGGAAAATTTTCTGGCGATCAAATAAATATTAAGCATAAATCAAAAAATCTAGTTAAATTTAGAACTGATCTAGCACAAAAAAGGTATTTCAATGGGTTAGAGGATTTATTGAAACATGGTTAAGGAAAATTGCGGCGTTGTTGGAATTTTCAGCCAAGATGGAATTAACGTAATTCCTATGCTTATTGATTCATTGCGTGCTTTGCAACATAGGGGACAAGAAGCATGGGGAATTGCAGTACCCAATAAGCCACCCTTAAAAAAATTAGGTTTGGTCTCCGCATCTGCCTCTGAATTTAAGAAAATCTCTGAAGAATATTCATCATTTGCTGCAATCGGTCATGTTAGATATTCTACTATCGGTAAAAGCAATTTACATAATGCCCAACCACTAAAAGTAAAGGATCTATGTGTTGCACATAACGGAACAATTTCCAATGTAGAAGAACTTTCTAATATGGTTGGTGGATGCTCATTTACGCCACAACATGCAAGTGATACTTTAGTTGTAGCACAGCGTTTAGTTTCTCTGATTTCTGAAAAAGGTAATCTTGGTAAAGCACTATCAATTTTAAAAAGTGATATGGTAGGATCATACTGTTTCACTTTTCTTTCTGATGATTCTTCTGTTTTTGCAGCGCGTGACCCAAAAGGATTCAGACCAATGGTTATGGGAGAAAAAGTAGACGGTAAAACACACATAATTGCATCCGAATCTTCAGCGTTATCTGCTATTGGTGCTAAGTTAGAACGTGATATCGCACCTGGTGAGCTTATCAAATTAAGTAAAAATGGTATTGAAACTGAAATGTTTTCAACTGAAACATCTAGAGCTCATTGTTCTTTCGAGTTTACATATTTTGCACATCCATCAAGTAAAATGGAAGGTTCTAACATATACGTGGCCAGAAAAAATATTGGTCGATATCTTGCAAAAAAATTTCCGTTCAAAGATGCTGATTTAGTTATTCCTGTTCCTGATTCAGCTAGACCAGCTGCGTTAGGTTATGCACAAGAACTTGGTCTTCCTTTTGATGAGGGATTATTAAAAGACAGGTATAGTAAAAAAGGTCCACTTCGAAGTTTTATTGAACCACATCAAGCTGATAGAATAGAAATCAATAGGTGGATTATTCCCATTCAAGAAATTATTGAGAATAAACATGTTGTTGTTGTTGATGATAGTTTAGTTCGTGGTACTAGCTCTCGTGCAATTATTAACGCATTACGAAAGGGTGGTGCACGTAAGATTAGTCTTGTTATAACATATCCACCGATTAAATTTCCATGTTTTGCTGGTATAGATTTTCCGTCACAAGAGGAACTTGCAACATATACTGACGGTAAGGATTACTCAGATATACAGCTTATAGAAAAAGTGCGAAATGATATCGGTGCTGACTTTCTTGGTTATAATGATCCTGAAAATCTTGCACGTGCAATTGGTATTCCAATAAATTCTATGTGTTTTACGTGTGTAACGGGTGATTATTCTTCATTAGGGATAAAACCAGTTTTCAAAACTAAGCTACAGACGGAGAACAGTAAATGAATATTGCATATGTATTGGTTCAAAGTACTATTGGTCATGAAATGGAAGTATTGCGTGATTTGCTAAAATTTGACATAGTTAAAGAAGCCAAAGGTACTTTTGGATATTATGACATTCTTGTAAAGATTGAAGCGGAATCAGAAAAGGAAATTGAAAAAATTATTACAAAAAAAATAAGAAAAGTTAAAAATGTTAATACAACTACAACTCTTTCTGTAATTTTAGAGCAAGAGAATCTATAATTTTTAGTTGACTAGTTACTTATTCATCAAGAATTTTGTTAGGGTTTCTGGTTGATATTCAATTCCATGTTCTGCGGTACAATGTTTTCCAAAGTCATCTATAACTGAATCAAGATCACCTTCACAAACAAAATCACAGTCGAATCCATAATCTTTACAGACAGCCTTTACCATCGAACTTTGTAAATAACCATCAAATATCTATCTTTATTTTGTATTATGTGATATTATTATTAGTCAAAATTGATGAATGAACCACCAAAGCCTGGGAGTCCACAGGATCCATTATGCAAAATTTGTCACAAACCACTTAGAGAGCATTCCTTTACTGAACAACAAGAATGCGCAGAAAAAATTCGGGAAAACGAACAATAAGTTTAATGTGTTTTCAAGTTAGGTTTTTTTATCATTATTTCTAATAAATTAGTTGTAATATGGTTAAAGAACGAAAGGATGAACCAAAGGACGACAAAAAACCCAGAAAAGAATCTGATCTGAAAAAATTTCTAAATAAGAGGTCTTTCATTTATCTTATGGCTGCAGTTTTTTTCGTTGTTTTTATTGTACCTGATATGATTGCACCAAGCGACTTGGAAAAGAAACTTGTTGAAAATTTGGAAACTGATGAACAAAATATTGCATGGAGTATTGTAAAATCGTATAGAGGACCTGATGACTCTGGTTATAATTTATTTGATGCAATAATAACACAAAGAGAAAATGCGTATCCTAACGAAAAAATACTTAAGCATAATGATACAATGCTAGAAGTTTCTGTATTAGATATGCAAGAACAAAAAGGTGATTCATTTTATGAAGTTCATTTTACATTCCAGACATACAATGCAGTGCAGGAGTATATTTGGAATGTAAATATTGAAACAGAAAAAATCATTCCTCTTAATGATGGAGCCAAAAAGATGATGGACATTGTGGAATTATATGATTAATTTTAACCTTATAGGATAGTATTGTATTCTGAAACACGATGACGCTTCCTGCAAAATCAAAAACAAATATTTCATCACAAAAAAATATTTTGATAGGATGTGGTATTGGTGGCGCTATTGCTGTTATAATTTTAGTAATTACTATGGCATTTCCTGGTTCTACTGTAACTTCTGATAACTCAATTTTGGTTGATCCTACAAAAGAAAAACAGAGTCTTTTTGTTTTAGCTCGTGTTATGATACAAAATACAGGCAATCAGCCTTTAACAAATATTACAATTGATTACGGTGATGGCGATAAAGATTTTATTTCAATATTGAAACCTGGTAAAACTATGATACTGTCACCACCAGATGGAAATAGTTTACAATTTGTACGAGTGACTGCAGATGGCAATGTTGATGTGTATAAAGCGTATAGAGAACCAGTAGCAATGCCCGGAATGATGGGCTCTTAATTTACATATAACGAATAATATCAATACACACTGATCACAGTTGAAATTTTTAACCTCTGGTAAAGTTAAAGACGTCTACGAACTTGAAGATAGTAAATTACTTTTCAAATTCAGTAACCGTGTTTCAGCATATGATGTAAAATTTAAAGATGAGATACCAAAAAAAGGGGAAGTTCTTTGCAAATTTGCTCAATATTGGTTTAAGAAACTTGGTGTGTCTAATCATTTTGTTGAAAGAAAATCAGATACAGAAATTATAGTAAGAAAACTTAACATGCTTCCAATTGAGTGTGTTGTGCGCGGTTATTTTTATGGTAGTTTAGTTTCACGATGGAAGGATGGAAAAATTTCATTAGAAGATGGTACACAAACAGATCTTGCTGCTAAATTACCAAGACCAATTTTTGATCCTACCACTAAATCAGCGCATGACATGCCAGTAAATATGGAAGAAGCAATTTCGCAGAAACTTGTTACTAACGATGAATATGATTGGCTATCAGAAGAGTCAATCAATATCTATGAAAAAATGGCTAGGATTGCTGATAATGCTGGATTCATTCTAGCAGATCTAAAATTAGAATTTGGAAAATTAAATAACGAAATAATTTTGGCTGATTCAATCGGTCCAGATGAATTTCGTTTATGGCCCAAAGATGAATACAAAATCGGTGAAACACAACAGGCATACGATAAACAGCTTTTACGTGATTGGTTGACTGAGAATGGTTATCAGAAAAAATTTGATGATGCACGTTCAGGTGGTAATGAGCCTATTGCTCCATCCATTCCTATTGATTTAATTTCTAAAATGACTCAACGATATGTTACTGCTTATCAGAAGCTGACTGGCGATACCCTTTAGCTCACTTTTTATTTTTCATGACGTATAACCACTACTAATTTATTCATAGTGTAATGATAATATTAGTAGCATTACTAAATTATTGCTAATGGTTAATAAACTTAAACAAAATTCCATTTTAATAATATAATTGGATGTATGTTATGGCGATATTGATGGAAAAGAAGATTAGCATTGATAGAATGATTACAACAAATAATGATGTATCTAGTGCACTTGCTAGACCAACTAGGGGAAAAATTGTAGAATTATTGAATAAAAAGCAATTGAATGTTGAGCAAATAAGACGTAGACTTAAAAAACTTGGTTATAAAAAATCGGTTACAACAATTCGGCACCATATTGAAATTCTTAAGGATTCAGGCTTAATTGAAATAACTAAAATTGAAGAATCACAAGGCGCAATAACAAAATATTATGGTTCATCTACTAAACTACTTGATTTTTCATTACCAACAGATTTCGATGAAAACTATTCAAAGATTATATCAAAAACATCATTAAAGCTTGCTAAAGTAATCGGTCCAATTTCAAAAAATTTTTCGAAGACACGAAAAATACAACAAATTAATTACAACAACTTCATCATTATGGAAATTATCAATAGAGCTATGACTAATTTGTTAGAAAAAAAGTAATTATTTTATTTCTATAACTAATTTTCCACTAGTTTTTGGGTTTTGAAGTTTTTTTATCATCTCTCTTGGTATGTCGTCTGAAGCTTTGTCACATTTTATAGCAATTGTTCTAGAACATGTAAACGCACTTTTACGTAATACTATGTCATTTGGATGCTTTAGCGTTAGTTTTTCTGATCCCTTTCCGTGTATTGAAAAAGAATAGCTATCAGCTATAATAGTAAACGCAATCGTTGTATCCGGGTTTTGTATCTTTTTTTTGAATTTTTCTGGTAGATCTATGCATGCTAGGCTAGAATTTGTGCCAACAATGCAATCACCATTAACGGTCAATTCATTATCCTTTGTGATTTCTATGGTCTTTTTGTGTAATGAGAGTATATTTTTATGGCCGCTGAATGGGATCTCGATTTTCATATTGATCTAAAAAAATACTCGAATAAATACTAGATTTTTTTAACTAATTTGTGGATCAAAAAGTCGAGAGGTTATTTCAGGAAAAAAATCTTATTTTTATTGCAACAATCAATTTAGATGGTTCCCCTCAACTTACCCCTGTTTGGGGTGATTACCAGGATGGTCATATTTTGGTAAATACTGCTGAAGGCAGAATAAAACATAGAAATGTATTACATGATTCACGTGTAGCAGTATGTGTAGTGGCGCATGATAATCCTCTTGATATGACTACCATTAGGGGTACAGTCATAGAAATTATTCCAGATTATGATTATACCCATGCTGATCAATTGACCAAGAAATACATGAATTTGGAAAAATATCCATTTAAAAGAATTAATGAAAAACGTATAATCTTCAAAATTAAGCCTGAACGTGTATATATTTTGCCTTCAATTAGCATGAATCAAGGGTAAGATTTACAATATTTCTAAATTCGAATTTAGAAATATTACATGCTAATGCAGTAAGTCATCTTAGGTTTAATTAAAAAAATAAAAAAGGGGCTTTCAACGTCAAAGATTGTTTATCTTTTTCGTTTTCTCTTGGCGCCGCCTTTCTTCTTACCGCCGCGTTTCTTGGCTCCGCCTTTTCTCTTGGCGCCGCCTTTCTTCTTACCGCCGCGTTTCTTGGCTCCGCCTTTTCTCTTGGCGCCGCCTTTCTTACCGGCGGCACGTTTTCTTCTTCTTGCGGCTGCTGCTCTCTTAGCTTTTTTAGCTGCAGCGTTTCTCTTTCTAGTGCGTGCTGCCTTTTTTGCAGCAGCACTACGTTTTGCTTTAGATGTTGCCATTAATTTTCCCCTAAAATATTGTGTTTTATGTGAAGTTAGTCACCATTTTTTGCTTAATTACTGTCTTTTTTTGACAAGATCAGGTTTTTCGATCATGTTTTTCATCAAAAAAAGGGGGTTGAATGTTCATGCCTAGTAAAAAATGATGATCGGTTTGTAAATGACCTAGCAGGGTGTTTTTGTGTTTGGATTGTATATCTACGAACAAATGCTCAACCCCCCACTAAAATCACTGTTTTTGATAAAATCACATTATTCGTAAATGGCTTGATCTATAGGTGGGGTTGAGCATTTACGCATGAAATTGGATAATTCGTCTAGTATGCATTATTTTGGAAATTTTTAGATATTTACACCAAATTGTTCTTCAATTGGAATTTCTGCAAATAAAATCTGAAAAAATATTCCTATTGCCCCCAATATTAGCCCAAGATAAAGGCATTTTTTTGCCTTTTCACGATCATCATTTCTTAATGCAAAATATGCGATTATACCACCAATTATTCCTAGAAAGATCGGTAAGAGATACCACCAATTACTTCTTTGTCTTTCAGATTCCAAGTGTATTTTATTATTTTTTTGGATTATTTTGAAGTTGTTTTTGAACTTGTTTGATCTCAATTTCTACCGTTTCAAGGGGATTTTCAACCTGGTTTCTCTTTATTGAGAACATTTTTGGTCTATCGAAATCATTACTACAATCTGGACACGCATAAACTAGTACCCTGTATTCATTGGGAGCCTTTGGATTTGATAAACGTGGGTAGTAAACTAACCTAGAACCACAATCAACACAATAACGATTGGCCCTTTTAGTTCTGGCCATTGTAAACCTCCTGCATTATTACTAATATGCGATCATCTATTAGATCGTTACAGTCTAATTCCATACACCATTTAGGTTCAATCGATCAATATTTCTAAACTCGAGTTTAGAAATATTAGGCGCCGCCCGTCAGACTTGAACTGACGACCAACGGATTAACAGTCCGACGCTCTACCACGCTGAGCTAGGGCGGCATAGATTGTAACCTCGTCAAAAGCGATTTAATCCTTATGATCAGAAGAAAAAGCAATAAATCGTCTTATTTTTCGATTCCTTTTGATTTGGAATAATTATAAATTCCATCTAGGAATACACGATGATCTTTATTTTTTACCTTTGATTTTAATTGAATATTTGCAGCGGTTTGTGAAACATCCGTCAAAACTGGCCCAGTTATTATAACATCATCTCCTTTCACAGCAACTTTTGTTGCTCCCTTTATTGTAGAAATTCTTGGTGCTCTTTCTCCCTGAAAATTCTCAATTAAAACATTTTTGCCTTCTACCTTAACAGTGATAGGAAAATGCGAATAGACAATTTTCATTTTTATTGTAAATCCATCAACAACACCTGCACAAAGTGTTTGGATTAATGATTTAGATGTGTTAAGTATGGCTTGATATTTTTTTCGTTCACCTGTTTTTTTAAGAAGTATTTTGTTATCATTTATTTCAATAAGAACTGGAATTTTCTTAAAATTTTTATATACATTACCTAATGGTCCTTGGACATATAGCATACTACCCTTTAAATTTACTTTAACATCATTAGGTATTTGAATTTCTATCGCAGAGTTTTCTATTTGCTTAGTAGACATATCCTATCAAAAACCCTCCAATATTTTTATTTGCAGCTTCTTTATGTGACATCACACCCTGATTTGTAGTTACAAGTAATATTCCTCTATTGTACGCTGGAAGAAATTGTTGCTCCCAAGTATTGTATTCATCTTTTTTCACTTTAAATCTTGGCGTAATAGCTCCACACTTTGTAATTTTTGCTAAAAGTTGGATCTTAAATTTTCCTCCACGCTTATCATCAGTATATTCAAAGTCTCCAATATATCCTTCATTCTTTAAAGTTTTGAGTACTTCCATCCCAAGTTTTGATGTAGGTATAACAACGCAATTATTCTTTCTTCGATCTTCAGTATTGAATAATGTAGTAAATAGATTTGCTATAATATTATTTGTTGGCATATTTCATCTATCCATTTTTTTTAAATCCTAAAGAAATTGCTACCTCTCTAAAACAACGTCTACATAAGTATAGGTCATACTTTTGAATAACTGCTGTATAATCACCACATCTTTTACACCATCTAGAACCTCTTCCAATTTTTTTTTCATTTCTTGGTGTATAACCTGTTCCACGATCTCCAAATGATCTATCTTTGACCATTATACAATTTTCACCCCAAATTCTTCAGTTAAAAATTTAATCGCATCATTTTTTGTTATTCTATGATTTTTTCCAACCTTTGCTTTACTTTTATTAATTTTAATATTAAATCCAGGTCTTGTCAATGATATTGATACTTCTAAACCTAGAATCCCTATCTTAGGATCATATTTTATTCCAGGAATATCAATATGCTCCTTTATTCCAAATGATAAATTTCCTTCGTTATCAAATGCTTTTTCTGCAATTTGATTGTCTTTTACTACTAATAGTTTTTTTAATAATTCTGTTGCATCATTACCTCTAATAGTTACAGCAATACCAATAGGTTCTCCTTTTCTTACTCCCCAATCCCTCTGTGATTTTTTTGCATTTCTTTCATTTGGTTTTTTTCCAGTTATTTGGACGAGTGTTTTTTTTCCTATTTCTATTGGTTCACCCGATTTTCCAACTCCCATGTTTAAAACAACCTTAGCCAGTGAAATTTTTTTCATTAAATTTTGAGTTTGTTGAGACATATTATCACCTAATTTGTATTAGTGGTTTTTCTTTTCCAACCACCATAGTAATGTTTACAGGAATTTCAATTTCTTTATCATCTCTAAGAAGGCTAATTCTCTTTGGTAGTGTAAATGTACCCTGCTTAATTTCATTAATTTGTTCAATATGTCCAGCATTTATTCCATTTGTTATAATTACTTGAGAATTTTTTTCATACTTGATTATTTCTAAAATTTTTTGTTCAGGAATCTGTAATAAGCACGTGTCATCAACATTTACATTTGTATCAGTAATTATAGACCTTCCATCATGAAATCCAATTTGTGTTTTTCCACCTTTAATAGTTGTTTTACTTTTTACTTTAACAAGTTTTTTAGATTTTTCAGCAGCATTAATT
>JAANXC010000041.1 GCA_018263495.1 Nitrososphaerota archaeon | reverse complement strand
AACATCACCGTGAGCAAGATGTCTTTCCACTAGATATCCTATCTCAAGTGAATCGGCAATAATTGAACGATCTTCGACAAAATCTAGTCTAATTTTAACTCCGTCAGGTCTTACAATATAATTTACTCCAGGAAATGTATTTGGCCCATTAATAACTAACTTCTTTAGTTTTTCAATATTCCATTCAGTAACAATTTCAGGAATTGTAAGTTTAGTCGCAACCTGTACTGGAACACCGACTTCACCCAAGTCTAAATTAGGATCTGGAGAAATAACAGTTCGACTTGAAAAGTCTACCCGTTTTCCGGATAGTGATCCTCTAAAACGACCTTCCTTGCCTTTGAGTCTTTGTGTTAATGTTTTCAGAGGTCTACCAGAACGATGATGAGCCTGTGGAATTCCTGAAACCTCGTTATCAAAATAAGTTGTAGTATGATATTGAAGTAGATCAACAAGATCTTGAACTATTAGTGGAGGTGTTCCAGCTTCTTTGCTTTCTCTAAGTCGTTGATTTACCCTAATAATGTCTACCATTTTATGGGTTAGATCATCTTCAGATCTTATTCCAGTTTCAAGTATAATAGAAGGTCTAACAGTTACGGGAGGTACAGGCAATGCTTGTAAAATAAACCATTCTGGTCTTGCGGTCGCAGTGTTATAATTTAATAAATTAAGATCTTCGTCAATAATTTGTGAAAATCGTTCTCTTATTGTAACTGGTAGTAATCTATTTTCCCCAAGTTCAGTTTTTTCTATGAATATTGTTGGTTTTGTGAAAATAAGTTCGTATTGTGGTTTTCCACAATGTGGACATTCTTTTGCTTTTTTTGCTTTTTCAAGTATTTGTTCTGGAATACGTTTACGTGATAGTACAGTATATGATGCACTATTTTTTTTAAATTCCGAGAACTTATCAAGTACTTCCTGAGGAACTTTTAATCTTGAACAAGATCTGCATGTAGAAGTCAGCAACTTATGGATGCTATCAATAAATGCAATATGTAATACTGGCTCTGCAAGCTCAATATGTCCAAAATGACCAGGACATCTAGCAGAGGTATTACCGCAAGTCAGACATTTCTGTCCAGGTTCTAATGTTCCAAGACATCCATCCATCAATCCACCCTGTACCGCCATACCATCTTCATCGTAAGTTTCAGGGGCAGTAATTTCAGCTACTGAATATTTCCTAATCTCATTTGGAGACCAAACACAAAATTTAATCCCGTCAATAGCTTTTACCGTTTGAATGGACATTATACTCTCTCCTTAATCAACAAACGTGGTGCAATAGCAAGACTAGACATTTCCTGCAATAACAGCTTAAATGCATATGCCACAGATACAGAACTTACTTTTCCCTTATCTACACATACTCTACAAACATATTTTCTTTGTTTAACATCATGATATGCTACAAGACCACATCGTTCACATACAAAGATATCAGCTTTATCAGATTCATCAAGCAGTCTATCTTTGAGAATCATGGAAGCCCCATAGGCTATTATACAATCTCTCTCCATTTCTCCAAATCTTAAACCACCACCACGTGCCCTACCTTCAGTAGGTTGTTTAGTTAACATCTGAACTTGTCCACGTGCACGTGCATGTATCTTATCTGCAACCATATGATGTAATTTTTGATAATAAACAACTCCAATAAACACCTCAACTGGGAATTGTTTGCCTGTTTTACCGTCATACATAATTTCCTTACCAGAATACTCGAATCCTGCGTCTTCCATTACACCCTTTACATCATCCATCTTCTCACCAACAAAGGCAGACGCATCAACCTTTTTGCCTCGTATTGCAGCGGCTTTACCAGTTATTGATTCCATCATCATACCAACCGTCATTCTTGATGGAAATGCATGAGGATTAATTAGAACGTCAGGTGATATTCCGTCAGCAGTATAAGGCAAATCTTCTGCTTTAGCTAGTATACCTACTACTCCTTTTTGACCATGTCTTGAGGCAAACTTATCTCCTATTTCAGGAGGACGCATATCTCTAATTCTAACTTTGTACATTTTTCCACCCTCATTTGCTTGCGTCAAAACAATGGTGTCAACAACTCCTACTTCAGAAGGTCTTACTCCTATGGAGGTATCCCTTCTATACGGTCCCCTAGATTCAAGTTCACGATACTCTTCCATAAATCTAGGCGGACTGGTTTTACCTATGAGGATATCACCTCCTGATACAGCGGATTCTGAAGCAATAATTCCATCGTCTTCCAATAAACGATACGATTTTTCACCCTTGTATCCACGAAGATTGTCATCAGCGTTTGGAATCTCAAAATTATCACGCATTCCACCAGGATATTGTTTTGATTCTGATTCATAGATCCTATAAAAGAATGTGCGTCCTAACCCTCTTTCAACCGAAGATTTGCTCAGAACAATAGCGTCCTCAATGTTATATCCATCAAATGGTAAGACCGCAACTATACAATTTTGTCCTGCAGGTCTTTTCTCTAGACCTAGAAGTCCCATAGCCTTTGTAGTCACAATAGGAGTTTGAGGATACAGCATGGAGTGTTGTCTTACATAAGTACTAGTATTCATCATTGGTGTTGAAAAACCAAGACTTTGTTTGGCCATGGCAGATTCATATGTATTACGTGGAGATTGATTATGCTCAGGATATGGTATTATTGATGCGCCAGCACCTAAAATTGCTGAAGGAAAAATTTCGATATGAGTATGCTTCTTAACATGTTTATCATCAAATGTTATAAGACAGTTTTCTTCCTCGTTTGCATCTACAAGTTCAATTACACCCATTCGAATCAAGTCGTTCCATGAAACAAGTTTCTTTGTCACTTTATCAAGAAGATCTTGCGTGAGTACTGATTTGCCATCTTTTACTATAATGAGGGAGCGTAAAACACGTCCTGCATTACAGTTTACATACAGTCTTTTTGTAGCACCTTCCTGTTCTGGCTGATGTATAGATATCCCAACATGTGGATGAATCTTAGAAGATCTGCGTAGCTCACGTAAAGAATTTGCTAATTTTTCTCCATCTTTATGATAACCAATTAATTTTCCATCAACAAAAATTCTAGCCCCATCCTTTTTTACCGAGTCCTTAACATCTGAGAAATGAGCTGTTCCAAACTCATACAGTTTTTCAACAACCTCTTCTGAAGATACACTTACAGAAATTATCGCAGATAAAGCCAAATTCTTAACCAAGCCACAATTAGATCCTTCTGGTGTTTCACTTGGACAGATCCTTCCAAAATGTGTAGAATGTAAATCTCTTGCTTCAAAATTGGGTTGAGTTCTGCTCAAAGGTGATTGTACACGTCGTAGATGACTTATAGTAGACAAGTAATTTGTTCTGTCAAGTAATTGTGTAACTCCAACCCTTCCACGTCCCCAGTTTCCTGTTGCTATAGCGTTATTGAGTTTATCAGATATTATGCCGGGACGAATCGCTGCGCTAACAGCATTTATTCCTCTTTTTTGACCAGAGCGTTCAAGCTGATATTTCATATCTCGTACCAGATTCCTAAACGCAGTTCTGAATAAATCAGCCAACATCTGCCCTGCAAACTTGACAACCTTGTTGCCATAATGATCTTTGTCATCTGGTTGAATCCATCCAAGTTTTAACTCTAATAATTTGCAGGCAGCCTCACCCAAAAACTGTGTTTTCTCTTTTCTGTTATCAGGTTGCTTACCTAAGTGTGGAAGTAAACCCCAATCCAATAATGTTTCCGCGCGCTTAATTTGAAATTCTTCCAACATGCCAGGTGCTATTCTTTTACTGATGTATACAATAGCATCTTTTGATGTTGTAATATCTGTTTTTTCAAAAGAACTCTCAAGTTCATTTTGTATGTTATCATTCAGAGATATCACCGATGCAATTTCTTTATCTGATTCTAATCCAAGAGCACGCATCAAAGTAATTATTGGAATATCAACAGGTGAGCCCGGTATCCTTGTAACAATAAGTCCATCCTCTTTCAGCACTAACTCCAGTTTTGCGCGATAACCAACAATTGAGGAATATATCTTTGCTTTGAATACTTTTTTACCACCAACTTTTTCAGCGTCCACAATAATTTTGTTGTATGACAAATCTTCTAATCCAACTATCACTCGTTCAGAACCATTAATGATGAAGTAGCCACCAGGATCCTCTGGATCTTCTGCATAATCAATTAGTTTTTGTTGTGTAAAACTTCGTAAAATACAAGATTCTGATTTTACCATTACAGGTATATCACCAATGTGAATGAATCTACTTTCTAGGGTTTTTCCATCTTCAATAACATTTGCTTCCAGCATCAAGGGTGCAACATATGAAACATTGCGTAGACGTGCTTCTACAGGAGTAATGTGTGTAACAGAACCATCAAGCTCCATCATTCTTGGTTGCTTAAATTGAATTCTGCCTAGTTGAATTTTGTATGGATATTCAGCATTTTCAATATCTATGTGAGCGATTTCATCAATAATGTCCTGCAGCCCTTTTTTTAAAAATTCATCAAACGAATTAAGATGTTGTTTAGCAACTCCCTGTCTAGATAAAATATCCTGAATTATAGGCCAACGCTTGTTTGCAGAATCAGTCATACTTCAACCACATACCTATAATAGAAACTTTCTCCAGCAGTTGCACTTTTTCTGGTAATCTTTATCATATCACCAGGTTTTACGCCAAGTCCAACAATAGCTGGATCATTGCCAAAAATTAATGGTAATTCGGTTGCCTTACAATGATACTTTTCTAACACTTCCTCAGCTTCATTTTTTGTCATTACCTCATGTTTTGGGACATAGATATGATCAGGTGCTAGAGATAAGTGCTTTTTAGTTACCGTGATAAAAACCTCCGAGTATAATATCAATTGGGGATGAGAATAAGCAACACAAACAGCAAAAACCGGCTTTGGGTTAATATATATTTACTCGGAATTTTTTGGAAAAATTATCAATTTTTGATTTAACCGATCCATTTTCCAATATAATGATAAAATATTTGGAAAATGAAGTAGGTGGAATCATGGTACAATTAGGACTTTGGTGGTTTCATCATTTAGAATAAATTCGTATACAGAAAGAATGAAGAAACATAAATAGGACACATTCTAAGGCTAGAATAATGAATTCTCGTAGATATACGATGACATCACTTTCGATAGTGTTTCTTGCACTAACTATTATGTCTGTTTCTGCCATAGGTCAAAATGCCTATGCAGCAGCCGGTATGTCACTGTCTGCAGACTGTTCTGGTTCAAGTTGTGACATAAGTGGAACAACTGACAGAAATGACCAAGACGTAACTGTGGTAGTATCAAGTAGTAATGGAATACATATTGTTGATCAATTAAGCGCATCAGGTGGTAGCTTCTCTACAACAATTAATGTAAGCAACCTAGATGATGGTACTTACAAAATTGCAGCAAACCAAGGCTCATCTTCAAAGTACAGCCTAAATGTTTCCGTTGATGTTTCAGGTGGAAGTTCAGATTCATCTGATAGCCAGACTAGTATAGTTGGTGCAGCATCAGAAGAAGCATCAGCAGTAGTAGCAGCAGCAGGTGGATTAACACTAAGTGCTGGTGGCATAGAAGGTTCTACTACAATTGATGTAAGCGGAACAACTGACAGAAATGGTGACATTACTCTTAAGGTTACAGCACCAAATGGAAATGTTGTTTCAGTATCTCAGATATCTCCTTCGGGTGGTAGCTTTATGACAACAATTGAAACTGGTGGAGCATTATGGAGCCAAGACGGAATGTATACAATTTCTGCATATCAAGGAACAGCATCAAATTATCAGACATCTGCCGAAGTTGAAATTGTAGACGGTCATGTTATTCCAGAATTTGGAACTATCGCAGTAATGATACTTGCAGTAGCAATTGTATCAATCATCATAGTTACT
The DNA here is from genome assembly GCA_018263495.1 of Nitrososphaerota archaeon. Lineage (GTDB taxonomy): Archaea > Thermoproteota > Nitrososphaeria > Nitrososphaerales > Nitrosopumilaceae > Nitrosopelagicus. Next base: position 4,349 of record JAANXC010000041.1, on the reverse strand, counting down.
GGAAGATCAAAACTTGGTTTAGTACAAAGGTACTAAAATTCATCTTTTTATTTTGTTTATTAGACTTACTAGATAAATAGGCAATATCATATTTTCAAATCATATGAATAGGTATGTAACGCTTGTACCAATTGCTGTTTTAATTCTAGCTGGAGCTGGTGTTGTGTCACAAGCGTTCGCTGCAACCACTGTTACAATAGATGCTGACAAGGATGTTTATGATCACGATTCAATTATTATTCTAACAGGCAATGTTGATCCTGTGGATCCAAACGGTTCTGAGGTTACCATTGTGTGTAAGAGTCCAGGTGGTGCAGGTGTTTGTGGTGTATACCAACTTGGTGTGAATAGTGATGGTGATTTTTCAGTTTCAATTAATACATCGACTTTTTTAATGAAAAAGGATGGTATCTATAAGTTTGAAGCTAACTATGGTGTATTGGGAGAAGCAGCTATATCAGTAGAACTGACGAATGCTGTTGAAACATCTGGAGTAGGAACAGAAGTTGGAACAGCTGTAACTGGAACAACTGTAACTGGACCATCTGGTGAATCATTTTACAAAATAGGTGCAGGACAAATAGAATATGATATTACTTGTAATGCTACTCCCGGTTTCTTTGCTAATGCGGATGATGATAGTATTGTGATATATCTTGATCCAACTGATGATGGAATAATAACAGTCACTTTACATGAAGAGCTAATCAAACCTTTTGAAGATGGAACATTTGTAGTTATAGTAAATAATCAGGAGATGCAAGATTTCACACAGATTGGAAATACACTAACAATTCCCTGTGTGGTGGGAACTGAAAAGATTGAAATTCATGGTAGTTGGGCAATTCCAGAATTTGGTGTAATCGCCGCAATGATACTTGCAGTAGCAATTGTATCAATAATCGTGGTTACCGCAAAGACAAGACTAAGTTTGGTACCAAGGTACTAAAATTCATCTTTTTATTTCTATAATGAAATCAGTAAAGGAAATATAGAATTCTAATTTAAGTTGGTCATGTATAATAGTAGAGTTTTTTGTATTATGCTTACTCTCACGCTTGCTATTGGTATGGTCTTTAATGCTGCAGAGGCGGTAGACCAGATATCACTATCAACTTCCAGTGACATATACTATAGTGGAGACTACGTAGTGATTTTTGGTAGTGTTAACACAATTTTTGAAAATATGCCTATAACTATACAAATCTATCATGAATCAAATTTGGTGGATGTTGCCCAAGTTCCAGTTGCCCAAGATGGAACGTTTGTCAAAAGTTTCAATGCTGTGGGACAGCAATGGAAAGAAGAGGGCACATACACAATTAGGGCACAATATACTTCAACTCAAATTGGAGAAATGACATTTGAATTTTTTAATCAGGTGATTGATGCAAGTTCTGCAGTTTTTCCTGTTCAGATTCCAAATTCGGGAACTTTTGATGTAGGATATACGATAAGAGGGGGTGATGTTACAGACATAAACATGAATCTGGATCGCTACTCACTTCTCGTAGAAACTACAATGGATAGCAATGGTAACTTGATTCTAAAATTACCTAGAGAAAGTTTTGACGCCCAAAAAAATGATGGTAATGACATTACTTTCATAGTTTTGATCAGTAAAGAAAATAATGAGTCAGAAGATTTTGTGCAGGTTGAATATGAAGAAATTGCTACTAGCTCTGATTATAGAACTATACGTATCCCATTAGAAGAAGGTGACAAGTGGATTGAAGTAATAGGCACATATGTAATTCCTGAATTTGGAAGTGTAGTAATTATAATTTTAGTTGTGGCAGTATCATCAGCAATTATAATTTCTAAAAGCAGATTTTCTGTTAGATATAATTAGATTCAAAAATTATATTTTGTTTTATAGGGAGAAACACTTCGTAGTTCGGTTACAACTTTTTTTAAAACATCTATTGTCTGATCGACTTCGTCTAATGTATTCAAATATCCAAATGACATACGTAACGAACCAGTTATCTGCTCATGATTGAAACCCATTGCTTTCAATACATGTGATGCTTTTTGAGTATGTATTGAACATGCAGAACCAGTTGATGCAGCAATGCCATGTTCATCCAACTTTATGATCAAGTCTTCACCGTTTACTCCCATAAATGTAAGATGAATGTTATTGAAAATTCTTTTTTCAGGATGACCATTAAGTTTTACATGAGATATTTCTTTGATTACTCTTGAGAGCATTGTAGAGTGAAGGGTTTGAAAGTGAGAAATATTTTCGTTTAATCTTTCTTTTGCAATCTCACATGCCTTACCAAATCCCACAATGCTAGCAACATTTTCAGTACCTGAACGCATCCCATTCTCCTGCCCTCCTCCTAAAATTTGAGGAGATACCCTCAAACCTTTTTTTATAAATAATGCTCCGATGCCCTTGGGACCATTAATTTTATGTGAAGAAACTGATAACGCATCAATACCTAGTTCTTTTACATTGATTGGAACCTTACCCACTGCTTGAACAGCATCTGTATGTAATGGTATTTGATATTTTTTACAAATTTCTGATATCTCTTTAATCGGTTGTATTGTACCTACTTCATTATTTGCAAGCATAATACTAACAAGAACTGTTTGTGAGTTTATTGAATTGGCAATATCATTAGGATCTACAATCCCATGTTCATCAACTGGAAGATATGTAATCTTGATTCCTATGTTTTCAAATTCTTTACATGGTTGTAAAATTGCCTCATGCTCTATTGATGATGTTATGATATGATTCTGATCAAGGTGTGACCCTTGGAGTTTTGGAATACCATACAAAATAGTATTATTTGATTCAGTCCCACCTGATGTAAATAGAATTTCTTTTGGTTCTGCACCAATAAGTGTGGCTACTTGTTTTCGCGCTTTTTCTATTGCATTTTTTGCCTTTCTGCCAAATTGATGAATTGATGATGGATTACCATATTGCACGTCAAAATACGGCAACATTTCCTTAACTACTTCTGGATGTACTGCAGTTGAAGCAGCATTATCAAGATAAATCAATTAGTTATCACGTTAATTTTTCCAGGTCTGTAACCTTCTGGATCTACAGTAACATCATCAAAGCTTATGAGTTTTAATTGATTCTTGATTTTTTCTAACACCAAATTGTTTTCAAGTAAAGATAATTCATCTACGCCAACCTCAATTTTTGCTATACCATCCATGTCTCTGACACGTACCTGCTTAGCTCCTGTGAGTTGCTTGACAATTTTTTCCCCAATTTCAATTCTTGCCAATCTTTCAGCAGTAACACTTTGTCCCCAAGGAATGCGTGATGCAAGACATGAGTTAGAGGGTTTATCATAAACTGACAGACCAACCATTTTAGCTGTTTCTCTTACCATTTTCTTGGAGAATCCAGCCTCTGCTAATGGACTTCTAATTCCATTTTCCCGCAGTGCTAATACTCCTGGACGGTAATCTCCCAAGTCATCAATATTGGTACCATCTACAATCATATCAGATTCAAATTCTTTTGCAACTTGCAAGAGATGCTGTGAAAGTTCGCTTCTGCAATAGAAACATCTATTGTTATCATTTTTAACAAAACTTTCGTTATCAAGCTCATTGTATTCTATTACTATATGCTTGATTCCAATCTCTGAAGATATTTTTTTTGCATATTCTAATTCTTCTTGGGCAAGTGTCTTATAATCAGCAGTTACTGCTATTGCTGATTTGCCTAATTTCGCATAAGCAGAATAAGCAACTAAAGCACTATCAACACCGCCTGAAAGTGCTACAAGTACACTATTTTTGTCATCAAACCAATTTAGCAGTTTAGTAAGTTGTACTTTCATAGTTTTTCCCTAATTTCTTGATTGAGTAATTCTTCTGTCTCTTTAAACGAAATACTAAGAACACCGGAAATTTCTTTGATGTCATCAGATTCAATTTTGAAGTGAGAACCGTTATTTAGATCTCTGGTTTTATATCTGACATCAAAACTTTGTCCCTGAATATTCACAGATAGTGTCTTAACAGCTCTAGGAACAATGTATCGTTCAGAAGTTCTTACTCTTACACCAAGTGTTCCAGTTTCAGTAACCAACAGGTCCATAATAGAATTCATAGTATCAGAATCACAAATAACAGATACTAAATTTGTAGGGCGACCTTTTTTTGTTATTGCCGAAGATATTGTTACATCCTTTGCACCATGTACCATTATTTTTTCAATCATGTTTCCAAGAACTTCACCAGATACATCATCAACATTTGTTTCAAGTATTTTCACTGTGTCCAGTTGAAGTTTAGTGGATGCTACTCCTCTAACTATTTTCAATACGTTTGAAAATCCTTCAAAATCTTTTTGACCTGCACCA
>JAANXC010000040.1 GCA_018263495.1 Nitrososphaerota archaeon | reverse complement strand
AAAGCTGGATGGACGGCAATTCCAAGTAGTCCTCCGCCAAAAACATTTGCAGTTCTTAATGTAGCCAACGGATCGTCAAGTAGTACTCCAGATTCTATTACTCTAACTTGTCCAGCTTTTTCCGTTACAAAGATTTTATCACCAGCAAAATCAATAGCCCAAGGTTTTTCCAAATTAGTAGCTAAAATTTGTACAAATTCATTACCATATTCTGTAGTAGGTTCTGGAATTGGTGTTGCACTAGGCGTGTCGATAACATCAAACCATATTATAATAGCAAAAATTATTGCCGCAACTATTCCGCCAATTCTAATTCGCTTATCCATAATCAAATTACTCCAAATCGTAATAATAATTACAAGTTTGGATAAAGGCGTATATAACGTATAAAGAATTTTTGTTCAGCGGGGTGGGGAAGTCAGGTCATCCCGTCGGGCTCATAACCCGAAAATCAGTAGTTCAAATCTACTCCCCGCTATAGATCTTTAATTACTTTTAGAAGATCAAAAAGCTGTTGGGATTCCTTTAAGAAAACATTTTCTGGATAGCATGTAGTCATCCAACCGTTTTTAATTTTGTATATATCCACACTTTGACACTCGGAATCATATTCATATGGATGTGTATTATCAAACTCCCAATCAAAACCATTTGTTATTTCAGGTTCCGGATAGTTGTGACCTCTTATCAGAGTGATTGTTTCGTCAATGTAATTAACTTCAATTTCTGCATAAAGTGCGTTGGGATAAAGATAGATAACGTTTGGATGGTTTGTTATTGCATCAAACATCGTCCGAGTTACGTATTCATTATGCAACATTATCACCTTGTCAAACTGTTGTAATATGCTAGGATTCTTATCTATTTCCACATCAGTTATACTAGTATAACCTAACAGGGTTAGAGCTTGATGACCAATTCCACTTGATGTGTATAGCGGGGTTGGTTGTGTAAATTTGGTTGTAGTACAATCATCGCACTCACCTCTATAATATGTGTAAAAACCCGGTTCNNTATATGCAATAAAAGTAAAGTAAGGATACACAACTACTGTCTTCTGGGGATCATTCCAAACTGCAACTTCGTTGTACATGCCCAACTTGTTTGGGTTTAGTGCTAACAAAAGATATTCCCATACTTTACTATCACCATCCATTATACAATTTCCATATGCACCATAAATCTCAAAGAAAGCTGACTGTACGAAAACCAAGGAATTTTTATCAATTGCCCACCAATCTGAAAATTTTATATCTTCGAAAGGTACTTTGCCTAGAATTTTTTTGTTATCTATCTTGATGATTTTATGCTCGATCAAATATTGTAGCCCGTTGATGAAGTCAGTATCGCCAATTAGATTCTCAGACCACCAGTTTGCGTTGTTTTTGATCCAGTCTGGAACAGACTTTGTGTCTCCATATTGACTTTGAATCTCGTCATTACACGGAACAAAATCAAGCAAAATAATATTATTATTAATTAGATATTCAATTCCAGTTACAAATTCATTTTCGGAAATATCACCGCTTCCCCACCAACCTGCAACATTTTTGACCCAGTTAGGGATTTGAGTATCTTGGGCAGAAGAGTTTGGAACAAGTATGCCTGATCCTATTAATGAAAAGGATAGAATTAGAACTATTGAGGATCGCATTTGAAAAACCTTCATTGAATTGAAGTTTATAATCTTACATTAAATATTATCTATCTTTTATTCAATTCCAAAGTTTTAGAATGAAATGGATTTTTTAAAATCATTGTTTAGTGATTTAGAAAACATGCATCCATGGAATAGAAGTCTTAAATTGAGTATTCTTGTTTCTTTTTTTAATTCTTTGATATGGTCGAGTTAGATGACGATGTGCAGATACGGATGGAAGGTAAAGTTTACATTGTATTTTTCGTGGAATTTCTAAAATAGATTTTGAAATTGAGCTGTTACTGCATTTAACACATTCAAATCCTTGCTTGTTGCCTTTTGATTTCATTTTTTTGTTGCATTTTTTACAAGTTGGGTTAACCAACAAATAATTTTTTGCGAGTTGTAAAACACGTAAAAATTCAACATTAAGTACTCTTCCATGTTTTTTTGATGCTTTTCTAATTCCTCCACCAAGATGAATTTTGTCTCCGGGAATAAGATTTTGTGCTATCTTGGTAATTTTTGTTGGCTTGTAGACAGCACATCTAATTTTTCTATCTTTTACTTGAATTGAAAAAAATACATGTCCTCCTTGCTCAGTTACAGGTTTGTTACAAACTTCTCCAACTAAAAAACCAGAAGTGAATGGTTTAAGATCATCTACTTGAAGTTCATTATTTAGATGGTCTCCCGTCCCTTGATTTGATTTGAAAACCATGTATCCATCTAATTTTTCATCAGAATTCACTATTGTAGATGCTCTAACAACGGACTTGATGGTTTCACCACGTACACCATAAAATACTGGGTCTGGTCCATGTGGGGTGATTAGCACTCTATCGTTCTCAATGTCATAACTGCTAAAGGTTTCAGGAAATGTAGCAGATTGCATCTTCTTTACACTATCATTACTAATGTCTCTTTTTTTCCCAAACTGAGATTTTTTTCTGTAACATAATAGCTCAAATGTATGATCAAAAAATTTGTAACCTACTGCACTGATTGCACCAACTAGTCCTTGACCATTTCCAAGATAAAATGATTCTATGTTGTTTTCTGAAACAAATTGTTTAGCCTGTTTTCTACTGATTAATTTCCAAAGTGCTAACTTGCTAAATTTATGAAATGATGCAGGAATTTTTTTGTTTTGGTAAAATACAAGTCCAGGATTGGCGCCATTTTTTGTATCAGAATAACTTGCTACAAGCTGTGTAATTTTATTTTTTATTTTTTTGGGATTTTTTGTCTTGATAGTTAACCGAACTGCACCATTACCTCGTGTCTTCCATGGGATGTTAGGATTAAATCTAATCAAAGATGGAAAATCCATGAATTGAATCTCTTGCTTTTCAAGAAATTTTACAATTTTATAGGAAAGAAAAGTGGTGCACATTCCCTTAGGTGAGTCTGTATCATCAATACCAATATGAAGAATTGTGTCATTTTGCAATAATATCCTAGTACTTTTCATACATTTTTAGTTTTGAATCCAGATTGGTTTAAATTAAAAAAGCCTTCGTAGAATACAAATGATAGTTATTGACGAAGAAAAGATTTTTGATATTATTGAGACGCGCAAGCCTGTTTCTGTTGCCTTAAACGGTCCTGATGGCTTACTGCCTAAGGTACAAGACCTTACGTTAAGAATNGGTAAAAAATATGGAATTCCAGCCTATCTTCTTGCGGATACTACCTGGGGTACCTGTGATCTGAATTCTAATGGTGCAAAAGTCTTGAATGCTGAGATACTATTCAACATTGGCCATACAAGCAGTATGGAAACATTTGAAAAAAATGTCATAATGATTGATGCCTTTGATGATATTTCTTTTGACAAAGTAACGGAAAAATGCATTGAGCTTCTTCGAGGAAAAACTATTTCATTGATTACAGATAGTCAGCACCTCAATCAAATCGAGCTAATTAAGAAGACATTAGAAGAAAAAGGAGTTAATGTAAAAATTGGAAAAGGAAAGGGGCAACTTAATGATGGACAAGTTTTTGGCTGCGAATTCTATCCTGCAACTGAAACAATAGATGATGTAGATGCTAACGTCTTTTTAGGACAAAGCAACTTTCATGCTGCAGGTGTAGCTCTGGCTACAAACAAGCCAACTTACATTTTAGATCCGTACTTCAATGAAATACGAGAGATAACTGACTTTGCAAGAAAATTACAGAAAAAAGCTACTTTAGAAATTTACAAAGCTGCTGATGCTGAAACTTTTGGTGTGATAGTTGGATTAAAAGAGGGTCAGCTTTCTAAATTGACTGCTCTTAAATTTAAAAAAGAATTGGAAAGCGAAGGCAAAACTGTTCATCTTATTGCATTAACTGATATTACAAATGAGAGGCTAAGAAACCTAAAAAATATTGATGCTTTTATTCAGGTAGCATGTCCAAGAATTTCTACTGATAATAAGTTTGACAAGCCTGTTTTATCAACCCCTCAGGCTATTGCCCTCATGAAGGTATTAAGAAAAGAAAACATTGAGAGTTATTTTCAGATAAAACACTGGCTATAAACAAATAATAGTTATAATTGGAAAACTTCTATATGTCAAATTCAGTTTTGCCAGGAGACAAAATAGCTGTGATTGAAGAATATGAGGCAGGAAACAATGCTTGTGATGACGGTCACATAGTAAGAGCTACTGTTATTGGTGAAAGTGAAATTGACCGAAAAGAGCGTATAGTTAATGTAAAAAATCAAAATACCACATCAATTCCAGAAAAAGGTGATATTGTTATCGGTACTGTTGAAGCTGTTATGGGATCAATGATTGCTGTGATGATCAACTACATAAACTCTAAACCAGTCAAAGCACAGGTAGAATGTATTTGTGCGACAAGAAGTATTAGAAAAAAGAATGTTGCTTTGGTAAAAGATTTAGTCAAGCTCAAAATTATTGGACACCTAAACGGAGCAATACATGCTACCATGCAGGATCCTGAATTGGGAGTATTATTTACTAAATGTAGAAAGTGTGGTATGGATGTAAAGCCATTACGTGATATTGTAAAATGCGTTGAATGTGGATGGACTGATGATAGAAAGCTATCAAGTGATTTTTTAAAAACTGATTTCTTAAAAGTGAGAGAATAAGATATGAATCGTATTTCGTTCCAAGGTGAACGAGGAGCATATAGTGAGGCTGCATCCATCCCATTTTTTGAAGGTGAAATAGAGACTATTCCATGCTCTACTTTTGCTGATGCATTAAAAAATACGGAAAATGGCGCAAGTGATTACTCCATTTTGCCTGTTGAAAATTCACTTGAAGGAAGTG
>JAANXC010000004.1 GCA_018263495.1 Nitrososphaerota archaeon | reverse complement strand
TTGCAAGTTGTGCTGCAGCTTCAAACACTGCTCTAATTTGCATTTCATATATTTCTGGATATGTGATTCCTACTCTGACTCCTCTATGTCCCATCATTGGATTAATTTCAGCTAGTTCACGTGCTCTATCTAAAACCCGTTTAGTCTCTTCACTGTCATCATTTTCCTTATTCATTTTTTCCTTCAATTCTTCAGGATTTGGTAAAAATTCGTGTAATGGTGGGTCTAGTAGTCTGATTGTAACTTTGTATCCTTCCATTGCCTTTAGAATTTCTATGAAATCACTTTTCTGTAATTCTTGTAATTTTTTGAGTACTTGGTTTCTTTCTTCTGTTGATTGAGTCATAATCATTTCAACAAACAGTCCAATTCTGTCTATCTCGTTAAACATTCTCTCTGTTCTACAAAGTCCAATTCCTTGTGCTCCATATTGCCTTGCAAGTTTTGCTGCATCTGGTGTATCTGCATTTGCACGAATTCCTAATTGTTTTGCATTTTGTGCCCAGCTAAGAATTGTTTGAAAATCTTTAGTGACTTTGGGTTCGACAGTTGGTACTTCTCCAATGAATATGGTACCTATACTACCGTCAATTGAAATCATGTCATTTTCCTTTATTGTCATTCCATTTGCAGTGCATGTGTTGTTATCATAATCAATTTTTAGTTCTGCACATCCGACAATGCATGGTTTACCCATCCCTCTTGATACGATTGCAGCATGTGATGATTTACCTCCAAGGCTTGTTAGAATTCCCTCTGCTGAGAAAAATGCTGGAACGTCTTCTGGTTTTGTTTCTTTTCTAACTAAAATGACCTTTTTCCCTGCCTCTCCTAGTTCGATTGCCTTTTTTACATTAAAAATTGCAATTCCACTAGCAGCCCCTGGAGACGCTGCAATTCCCTTTGCCAATTGTTGATATTCTTTAATCTTTGATTCATCCATTGTTCTGTGTAGTAAGGCTTCGAGTTGTTGGGCTGGAATTCTAGTTAATGCCCTATTTTTATCAATTAATTTCTCTTTTACCATATCTACTGAGGTTTTTACAAGTGCACCTGCACTCATTTTTGCAGTTCTTGTTTGTAATAGATAGAATTTTCCTTGTTCAATTGTAAACTCTATGTCTTGTGGTTCTCTGAAATGTTTCTCTAATTTTGCACATGCATTACTTAGTTCTTTGTGAGATTTTGGCATTTCTTTTTTTAATAATTCAATATTTTTCCCGGTTCTGACTCCTGCAACAACGTCTTCTCCCTGAGCATTGGTGAGGTACTCTCCTTCAATTTCTCGTTTACCATTATGTCCGTTTCTTGTAAAAACTACTCCTGTTGCACTATCGTCTCCCATGTTTCCAAATACCATTGTTACAACATTTACTGCGGTTCCATTTGCAATGTCTTTTGTGATTCCGTTTTTCTCTCTATAAACGACTGCTCTTTCTCCCATCCAGCTTTTGAATACTGCCTCAATTGCTAATCTTAATTGCTCATTAGGTGTATCTGGGAATTTTCTTTTTGTATGTTCTTCACAAATTTTCTTATATTCGGCAACAATTTTCTTGAGTGATTCTACGTTTAGTTTGCTATCGTCAGTCACGCCTTGTTTACTTTTTGCAGAATCTAAAACATGATCAAATTTCTCATCATTTACTCCAAATACGACTTTTCCAAATAATTGAATAAATCTTCTATACGAATCCCATGAAAATCTAGGATTCTTTGTTTGTTCTGCAAATCCTTCTACTGTCTTTTCATTTAATCCTAAATTCAAAATTGTATCCATCATTCCTGGCATAGAAATTGCAGCACCTGATCTAACTGAGACTAGTAATGGGTTTTTTATAGAATTCCATTTTTTATTTGTCTTTTTTTCCATTTTAGTAATATTTTTCATTACTAAAGGCATTACATCTTTTGGAAGTTTTTTTCCATTTTCATAGTATTTGTTACAAACTTCTGTAGTAATTGTGAATCCAGGTGGAACAGGAAGTTTCAATCTTGTCATTTCACTCAGACCTGCACCCTTACCACCCAGAAGCATCCTGTTTTTGCTGTCCGCATCCTCAAACGCATAGATCGGTTTCATTGTTATCGCTAGATTATCAAATCAAATTGAGCCGTTTTTAAAGGATTGCCTTAGCAAATCCTTCAATATCTTTATTCCAATTTCTGGATTTGACAATTCCACTTGCAACCAGAATTCCATGTGAGCCTAATTCAATTGCACGTTCAACATCATCAGATGTTACAATTCCTGCACCACAAAGAAGCTTTGTTGAATTCCTTGCTTTTTTTACAGCCAATAGTGATTTTGTAATCAGTTCAGGCCGTTCATTAGAAATCGCTCTACCAGTACCGATTAATTCTGGTGGTTCAATTGCAATGTATGTAGGGTTTAGTTTTGCATAAGTTTCCGCCTCACGCACATTTTTTACGCAAACAACTGTTTTCATTTTTAATTTTTTGAGTCTTTTAACTAGGTTTATGATTTCTTTAGACGAAATTCTATGTTCACTGTGATTAATTAGTGCACCATTAACTTTGGATTTTTTTACGATTTCAGGAATCATGTATCCAGTCGTACTTCCAATTTTGGCATCATCAAGATGTTGTGCAAACACAAGTAATTTTGATTTCTTTATTGATGCTAATAGATGATGAGGTGGAGCTATTGCAATTTGAATTTTATATTTTTTTGAAATTTTTTCTGCGATGGATGCAAGTTTGTTAATCTTTTCACCAGAGATTTCATTATAGTTTTTACAGTTAATTATGAACATGTTATCCACTTGTTGTCTGTGCAGCCTTCTCATATTTTAATTTCATAGATAGTACAATCATCGTTAAAACCATTGCAGCCATATTAACGCCCATAATGTAAACATCATCCAAAGCAATTCCATAAACTAACCACAAGGCTGCACCAGCAAAAATTAGGATCATTAGATATGATGAAACATCATTCAGCCTTTTGGTTTTGTAGCCTCTAGCAATTTGTGGGACCCAGCCTGATAGAATTAAGATACCTGCTACGATGCCAATTACTCCCATCGTTGTTTCATCTAATTCCATTTTATTTTAATTCCAAAAGAATTGTTCAAGTCCAGTTTGCTTTGGTTTTCCTAAAATTGTATCGAAATCCAAGTCCATTGACGATGTTAACTGGTCTAGGGTGCTTTCCATAAATTCCATATATTTTGATGTGTCAATCTCGCTTTTGCGTGCCATTTCAATTGGTCTGACTCCAGGCTTGTTTAATATTTTGACGTATGATATTATGTCTCCTTTTTTTATTTCTCTGATCGATTCTAATTGTTTTGCTGCACGAATATGCTGTGGTATTGTTTTTGTATAATCCCTTGGCGCTTTGCTTATCATTACATTGAAAGCCAGATCTTGCAATGGTATTTCTTTAGCCTGCACCTTTCTTGCACACTCACTAATCTTGTCAGAAATTTTATTTTTTGCCCTTTTGAACTCCTCTACTGTTTTAATTTCAGATAGTATGTCAAGCAACTCATAAAACAATGTTTTGATAAATGGCGGTGTGTGTGATTTCTTTCCTGTTAGACCCTTAACATCTACTTTACCATTTTTTGTAACACCAAGATAATTCTTCTTTCTTCCGCTTAACACAACATATCTGTACTCTTTCTCAATTTCTAATTCTACATTATGGTCTATCTTTGCTTTAGTGATTATATTCTCAATCTGTTTGGGAGTAGGTTTCTTTACAAACAGTGAATCAGTATCGCCATATAGAACACCAATTCCAGATTCTTTGCATTTGTCAATAGTATCCAGAATGATATGTCTACCTGTTGCAGTTGTTGCCTCTGCCGCAGGCAAAAAGTATAATGGAAAAATCTCTGCGCCCATAACTCCATAGCTTGCATTTAGTATTACCTTAAGCGCTTGGCTTACAACAGTGAAAAGTTGCTTCTCCTCAACCGTGAGTGTATCCTTTTTTGCCATATTTTTGTAATAGTTTACTCTCAAATCCCTCAATGAGCCAATTAGTACAGATGTTAAACCATTTTTTTTGGTGCAGACCCAGTGATTTGTTTGAGGTATAGTATTTTTCTTACACGCATCATGTGAGCATCTTACAGTTTCATATGATAGATTTTTCACTTTTATAATACTGGGGTACAGGCTTGCAAAATCCATAACTGTGACGTCAAAATGTATTCCCTCTTCTGGTTCAACTACTAAACCACCTCGAAATTTCTTGTCTTTTATTACTGCATCATTTAATACATTAGATGATTTATTGTCAAGTTCTTGCCTTCTTGGAATTAAAATTCCATTTTGCCTGTGTTCATAATATAGTAAGCTACGAATCCATTGTGATACACCCATCCTAGATATATCATCAATTGGCATTCTTGCAATTCTGCTAATTACAATAAGCAAATTCATCAACAAATCATTGTTAAAGCCAGTTAGGTTGTACGTTAACCTAGCATCGTTTTGGCAATAGTTTGCAGTTTGATATAGCGTTAAATCATTAAGTTCAACGCCATAATCGATTTTCTCCTCACCAAGTAAGCCTTTTGATACGCTGTTGAGCGAAAAATCACTATACTTTTGACCAAAAGCATAGATTTGAAATGCTCGGTTGGACATAGTTCTATACAAATCAAGATGCACACCATCAGTTAGTGTAGCTGAGTCCCTCATCATGTATAGTGGATTTTTTTGTCTGTCAATTCCAAGTCTGTTAGCACGATTATATAGATACGGTAAATCAAATCCGTCGCCATTGTATGTGATAAGTAATGGATATTTTTTCATCAGTTCAAATGTATCTAATATCATTTCCTTTTCTTTCGTTTCTTCGTAAAATACGATCTTGACACCCGGCAATAGTTCATTCACACCTTCTTCAATTCCACTTTTCCGTAAAACGAAAACTTGTTTTAATCCATCACTACCCTCAAAACCTACAGCTGTAATTCTTTTTTCCGCAATTTTTGGATCTGGGATACGGCCAATCTCTGATTCGACTTCAATATCTAGACTAATCCTCTTGATCTTTGGTATAGGTTGATTGAGAAGGTTTGCCCACTGTGAGACATGTTCATCAAATTGTTTTGTNTCTGGTAAGTTGGTATCACTCTGTTTATCTAATAACATAGTCTTTAATGATAATTTAGTTTCATCAGAAATTTCTAAATTATATGGAACAACAGCATTATTCTCAATTTTATAATATTTACCAACAATCAGTGAACTATCGTAAAGATAAGTTTCATAATATTTTATATCCGATTCCCATGTATCAATTAAGTTTCTGATGCTTTTGCTTGTCTGTGTGCCGCCTATTGCTAAAGGATCCTTGACTAATATTTTTGACACGTTAATTGGTTTATCATGTAATATATCCAGCAGTTTAACTTGTTTTATCTCAATAACGTCATCCCGCTCAGAAATTTCAGTTGGTATCTCATCTGGTGATAATTTGGAATAACAGTATGGCTTGTGCCCTGATTTGTCTGCCCATAAAAAAATTCTTTGAGATATTGGTTCATAGAATTTTAAAATCGCTGCATTTTTTTGGATATTGTATGTAGCAGAGATTAACAACCCATATGGCATATTTTCCGTTTTATTTTCTTCCTGTTGGTTTGACATTTTACAAGTTTAGTAATGATTTTGCCCAGTATTGAATTCTATTTTTATCCAGCATTTCAATAGAAATACCTGATTCCTTAATCAGATCAAAATCAGTCTCAGGATAAGTATTAAGGCATATTATTTTTTTAATTCCAATGGTAATTGCCATTTTACTGCATTCTAAGCATGGAACAAATGTGCTATACAAAATTGCATCCTTATTACTTGCCTCAATGCCCAAAATTGCACAGTGCATTATTGCGTTAGATTCGGCATGGTTGCAAATACATCGATCAAGCGAAGCACCAGATTCAATTTTTCCATCCATCCTATCTTGACATCTTTTACATCCACCCTCAAAACAATTTTTGATTCCAGGTGGAGTTCCATTATAGCCCGTAGCAATTTGTCTGTGGTTCCGAACTATTACCGCACCAACCTTTCGTGTCATGCAGTTTGAACGTAATTTAGCCAATTCAGCTTGCAGCATGAAATATTCATCCCATGATGGTCTTTCAAATTGTGTTGGCATGAAGATGTTTTCACATTCTCCAATATATCATTATGAAAAGTAATGTTAATAATTTCATATGTTATATAGGGTAAAAATATGAATCTGACCGTCAATGGGAAGAAGAGCAAGAGAAGAGAGACAGGAAAAACGAGAAGATTACGCTGCTAAAATATCTAAGAATAAGCGCAAAACCAATCTCATGGCTATTGGTATTCTAGCATTAATTGGAGTGATTGTTGGGTATGCAATATTTGTCTTCATGACACAAGTTGATACTAGTGGTGCACTTGGTGCGCCAGACGGTGCAGGAAGATTGGGTGATGAGCATGAACATGCTTCCGTACTTGTAAGAATTTTTGGCGACAAACTTGACTTTTCTAGTCCAGCCTACCAAATCAAAAGTAGTTGGATCCACTTTGAGGATAGTGATGGTACTACCATTCATAGACACTCATCAGGAGTAACGCTTGGTTATTTGTTTGAGAGTATGGGTTTTACTGTTAACGATGAATGTTTTGCATTTCCAGATGGAAGAGAATTTTGTACTAACGAAGATTATTCACTCAAGTATTACATTAACCACCAATCTGTAGATAATATCCATAATTATGTTCTTGAAGACGATGATCGAATTTTAATTTCATTTGGTCCTGAAACACCTGAAGAAATTGAAGAGCAATTAATTGAACTTGATTCACAAATAATTAAAGGATAAATCACTAATAGACACAAAATAATTTTATTTATAATTATTCAGACAATCTTTTTCTAATAGACGGTAATTGTGCTCTAATAATTTCAAGAACATCTACACGTGTTAATTCATCAATTTCACAATTAAATTTGCTTTTAAAAAATTCACGATATCTCTGATCTAAAACTGTGATTACAGATCCTTCAAAAAAACTGGGTTCATCTTCAGGATTGAAAACAATGGTTCTAATATTATGATGGCCTAAAAAATCATAATAATCAATTAGGCTATCCAAATTGTTTAAATCGTCCCTTACATCCTGAATAAAGGTTTGAAGTTCATTAGAATCCATGTTTCTTTTATTTAACACTAGTTTATGAAATTTACATTTCTAGAATTTAAATTACAGTAACGTGTGTTGAAGATGTTTAAAATGGAAATATCAAGCAGGAATGTAGTAGAGGGAACAGCAAGAGCTCCGCATAGAGCGATGTACAAAGCCATGGGCTTGACTGATGATGATCTTAGCAAGCCATTCGTTGGTGTTTGTCACACAGGAAATGAAGCTACACCTTGTAACATACATTTACCTGGACTTGCTCAAAAAGCAAAAGATGGTGTAAAGGATGCGGGTGCTACACCAAGAGAATTTAGTACTATTGCAGTAAGCGATGGAATTGCGATGGGCCATGAAGGCATGAAATCATCGTTAGTTAGCAGGGAAGTCATTGCCGATTCAATTGAATTAATGGTAAGGGCACATCAATATGATGCACTAGTTGGCATTGCAGGTTGTGATAAAAGTTTGCCAGGAACTATGATGGCCATGGCTAGACTGAACATTCCTTCAGTTTTTGTTTACGGTGGAACAATCATGCCTGGAATATTAGACGGAAAAGAACTAACAGTTGTTGATGTTTACGAAGCAGTTGGCTCATATAATGCAGGACAAATGTCATTAGAAGAATTAAAAAATATTGAAGATACTGCGTGCCCAAATGCTGGTTCCTGTGGTGGAATGTTTACGGCAAATACAATGGCATCAATTTCTGAGGCACTTGGTATTGCATTGCCTGGTAGTGCAAGCCCACCAGCTGAAGATGATAGAAGAGAAAAGATAGTCTATGAAACTGGTAAGGCATGTACAGAATTATTAGAACTTAACATTAAACCACGTGACATCTTAACATTTGAATCATTTGAAAATGCTATAACAATGTTAAACGCAGTTGGTGGTTCAACAAATGGTATTTTACATCTACTGGCATTAGCAAATGAAGTCAAAATAAAATTAACATATGATGACTTTGAAAGAATAAGGAAAAAAACACCACATATAGCTGACATGAAACCTGGTGGAGGTTATGTTATGAACAGTCTTGATAAAATTGGTGGAATTCCATTGGTAATGAAAAAATTGTTAGATAATAATTTGATTCATGGTAATACACTGACTGTTACTGGAAAAACAATAGAAGAAAATATCAAACAATACAAAATATCAACTACTGAGCAACAAATTGTAAGAGAGGTTGAAAATCCATTACATGGAGTTGGAACTGCTGTAATCCTAAAGGGAACTTTGGCTCCGGAAGGTGCAGTAATTAAAACTGCAGGCGTAGAAATGACAAAATTCACTGGCAAGGCAAGAGTATTTGACGGTGAAGAATCTGCATTTGATTCTGTTGCGAATGGTGAGATCAATGAAGGAGATGTCTTAGTTATTAGATATGAAGGACCAAAAGGCGGTCCAGGAATGAGAGAAATGCTTGCCACAACTGCTGCGTTAGTTGGTCAGGGTTTAGGTAAAAAAGTAGCAATGATCACAGATGGAAGATTCTCCGGTGGGACTCGTGGATTCATGGTTGGGCATGTTGCGCCAGAAGCGTTTGTTGGTGGTCCAATTGCATTTGTCAAAGAAGGAGATGAAATCAGTATAAACATTGAAGATAACAGCATCAATCTTCATGTATCAAAGGAAGAGCTTGACTTAAGAAGTAAAGAATGGAGTATGCCTGAACCAAACTACAAGTCAGGAGCGCTTGCCAAATATGCACTCCTAGTAGGTTCTGCAGCAAACGGTGCAATAACTGACCCAAGTAATTTCTTAAAATGACAGACTATCTTCAGAAGAATAAACTAGTAAGACAAGATTAGTTTTTACTGCATTCTCTGTGATTCTCAAGTTTCCATTTGCCTGTTAGCTGATGGAATGCTTGATTCCAACCTAAACCGGTTGTGCCACACCTATAGCAGGTATTACTCACACTGAATTATAGGCATACTTGCCTAATAAGTGTACCGTACATTACCGTAATATTCTAAAATTAGTCTTGGTCATCAGATTTTTTGATAATATCTGAAATCTTCAATGCTGTCTTAAGACCAATTAGTTGTGAATGTATGGCTATCTTTTGTATTCCAACTCCTATTGAACTCATACAATTAATGCGAGAAATGGATCAAAGACATGATCGATCGATTTTCATTGATTAACTGCTAAATTTGTATTCAATGCCAAATTATTCGATTTATGTATATTTTTGAACCAAAAAATTGAGTTTCTATACTAAAAAATCCAAGTTTTATACTATAAAACTGCTATTTTAATACTGATTTTTTGAATATCAAAATCATGGTTTAAATAAAGAACAATTTTGTTCAAACTCATGGGTGGACATATTTGGACACACTTGCATTCCTAGGATTATTTCTCTAGATTATACTGGCACCCAATTTGAAATTTATAACAAGATATCCCGAAATTATGAATACTCTTTTCTATTCGAATCTTTAACAGGTCCAGAAGAACTCTCAGAAACCTCGATTATGGGCTTTGACCCAGAATTTGTCGTAAAGGGATACTATGACAAGGTGACGATACAAGGTAGAGATGGCTCAATTGAAACAATTGTTACAGATGAGCCACTTGTAGTAATAAAAAATTTAGTCAAAAAAACAGATGATCAAACGTATCGCTATCTTGGCGGCGCTGTAGGCGTAATTAATTACGATGCAATAAGATTATGGGAAAAAATTCCAAAACGCCACAATATAACGGAACCTATAATGGAATTTGGAATTTACAACGACGGCATACTGTTTGATAACAAACAAAAAAAATCTCTATATTTCTACTATGAAGAAAATAGAGTAGACGAAATAAAAACATCTGAACCAATTTTTGACGATTTCAAAATGTCAAAAATTTCAACTAATTTAGACAAGAATGAATTTTCTAAAATAGTTGAAAGCGCAAAAAAATACATCTATGATGGAGATGTCTTTCAAGTTGTATTATCACGAAAATTTTCATTTGAAGCACATGGTGATTATCTAAAAGTTTACGAAAAACTTCGGTCACTAAACCCATCACCATATCTATACCATCTAAAAATGGGTAAAAAAATAACAATTGGTTCTAGTCCTGAAATGCTTTTACGTGTTACGAATGATCAAGTTGAAACATTTCCAATAGCTGGAACAAGAAAAATTTCAGATGATGAGACAAAAAACGAGAAACTACGACAAGAATTAGTTAGTGATGAAAAAGAATTAGCAGAGCATACAATGCTTGTAGATCTTGGACGTAATGATATTGGAAAAGTATGTGATTATGGAACAGTTCGTGTCAATAAACTTATGGAAGTAAAACAATTCAGTCATGTTCAACATATGGTAACGCATGTTGTTGGAAAACTAAACAAAAATTATGATATGTATGACGCATTTAAGGCAGTTTTTCCAGCTGGCACTGTTTCTGGTGCACCAAAAGTTAGAGCGATGGAAATAATCGATGAGCTAGAACCGGAATCAAGGGGTCCATACGCTGGTGCAGTTGGCTATTTTTCATTCAACGGATGTTGTGATTTTGCAATAGCAATTAGAAGTATCTTTGCAGATGATAATAGTGGTTTTGTACAAGCTGGAGCAGGAATTGTTTTTGATTCAATATCTGATAATGAACTAAAAGAGACTGAACATAAGGCAAACGCAATGATAACTGCTCTAATGGAGGCATCAAAATGAAGTTTTTGATTATAGATAATTACGATTCATTTGTTTACAATATTGCACAGAGATTAGGTGAGCTTGGAGTAAATTCTGATGTTGTTAGAAATGACAAGATAACAATTGCCGAAATAAAGAATGGAAACTATGATGCAATAATTATTTCACCAGGTCCGGGTACACCTGAAGACAAAAAATATTTTGGTATATGTAAGGATGTAATAATGGAACTTGGTAGCACAACACCAATCTTGGGAGTTTGCTTAGGCCATCAGGGAATTATTGATTGCTTTGGTGGTAAGGTTGTCAATGCAGGAAATGTCAGACATGGTAAGACTAGTCTGATCAAACACTATGATGATTCACTTTTTAATGGAGTGAAAAACCCGTTTAAAGCTACACGTTATCATTCACTAGTTGGTGATAAAACAATAATCCCAGATTCATTGAAAATTACCGCAGTAGCTGAAGATGATGGAGAGATTATGGGTGTAAGTCATAAGAAATATCTCATTGAGGGTGTACAATTCCATCCAGAATCCATCATGACAGACGAAGGTAAAAAAATCTTGGAAAATTTCATCATGAGGGTTAAAAATGATTAAAGAATTAGCAGAGCAACTTTCCCACGGAAATAACCTTACAATTGATCAAATGACTAACGTGATGGATGAAATACTCACCGGAACACAAAATGACGAAGATGTAGCAGAATTTTTAAAAAATTTGACGGAAAAAGGTGAATCTGACGATGAACTTTTAGCTATGCTAAACAAAATGGAAGAATTTGCATTACACATATCTCCAAATTGCCAAGGCAAAATTATTGATGTATGTGGTACCGGTGGTGATAAATTAAAAACATTCAACATCTCAACTGCAGCATCTTTTGTAATTGCTGGGGCTGGTGGAAATGTTGCTAAACATGGTAATCGCTCAATATCAGGCGTATCAGGAAGTGCAGATATTTTTGAATACTTTGGATTTGATTTGAATTCTGAACCTAACATAGTAAATGAAACAATAGAAAAGTTTGGTATAGGTTTCATGTTTGCACAAAAATTTCATCCCGCAATGAAAAATGTTGCAAACGCTAGAAAGGTTGTTGGCGGTAGAACTGCATTTAATCTTCTTGGACCATTAACTAATCCAGCAATGGTAAAAAATCAACTAATTGGTGTTTTTTCAGATGATTATCAAGAAAGAATTGTAAAAATTTTACAAAGAAAAAATGCGGAAACAATTATGACAGTTAGATCAGATGATGGAATGGATGAGTTATCAACTACGTCCAAAAACAAAATTTGTTTACTAAAAAATAACATCATTACAAACATGGTTATTGATCCTCAAGATGTTGGTTTGCAGAGGGGCAACATCTCTGATATTCAAATAAACACAAAGGAAGATGCGATAAAGTCATTTGTAGATGTGTTGAATGATACCGCAAATAAAACAAAAATTGAGATAACCGCATTAAACGCAGCTGGTGGATTAATTGTATCAGATATTGCTAATAATTTTGATGAGGCAGTTGAACTAGCATTGACTACAATTCATAGTGGTAAGGCATTTGGTAAACTAAAAAACTTTGTAAAAAATTGTGGTGACATTGAAAAATTAGAGGAGGTTGAAAGATCATAGAAAATATACTACAAAAATTAGTCGAAAACTCACAAAATGCAATTGATGATGGCGTTTATGATATTACTGAAACATTACCTAAATCAGAAATTGATTTACAGGAATCAATAAAGAATAACAGTCATGCATCTCTTATTACCGAAATAAAATTTTCATCACCTGCTGAAGGTGACATAAGACAAATTTCTGACCCAATACAAATAGCAAAATCTATGATATCTGGCGGTGCACAGGCGCTTTCCATTTTAACACAGCCATATCTATTCAACGGTTCACCAGAATATTTTATCAAAATCAGAAAAAACGTGAAAATTCCATTATTAATGAAAGACATCATGATTGACAAAATACAGATAGATGCAGCAGAAAAAATGGGTGCAGACTATTTTTTACTTATTCAGGGATTGTTTGACAACGGTTTTGTCAGTGATGTTGACAAACTGATTGATTACGGTCATGACAAAGATCTGAAAATTTTACTAGAGGTGCACACAAAGACAGAATTTGAAAATGCATTAAAAACTGATGCAGATATTATTGGAATCAATAATAGAAACTTAGATACTCTTGACATTAATCTTGAAACCACAAAGCAACTTTTAGAAAATTTCCCGAAATCTAAAATAATATTATCCGAAAGTGGAATCAAGTCAGCAGAAGATGTAAAATTTTTACATGATTGTGGTGCAGATGCATTTCTTATAGGTACAAGTATAATGAAAAGCTCAGATATACAAAAGAGAGTGTCAGAATTGGTGAATGCAATATGAAAATAGGAATGCCAAAAGATGGAAGGTTTGGAGATTTTGGAGGAAAATATATTCCGGAAACACTAGTTCCAGCTATTGAAGAGCTTGAAGAGAATTATCAGAAAATTAAAAGTGATAAAAGCTTCCAAAACGAATTTGATTATTATCTAAAAAATTATGCTGGAAGACCAACTCCGCTTTATTTTGCAGAAAATCTAACAAAATTTGTTGGTGGTGCAAAAATCTATCTCAAGCGAGAGGATCTACTACATGGAGGTGCACATAAAATTAACAATACACTTGGTCAGGCTCTACTTGCAAAAAAAATGAAGAAGAAACGAATC
>JAANXC010000039.1 GCA_018263495.1 Nitrososphaerota archaeon | reverse complement strand
AAAAATATAGAAAAAAGATCCTAAAAACAGACGAGATTAAGAACGATCTATTTGAGGAAGAATATAGATACCAATGGAAAAATCGCCACTAGCAGATTAAGTACTGCCTCTAACTTTAGGTAAATTCCAATTGTATTTCATTGCAACTAATCTTAAACCAGTTGTAACCACTATTCCCAAAATAGTTGCAGCATAAAGTTGATCACTAAACATTAAAACAAAATAGAACACGATTACACCGATAAAACTTGCACTAGCATAAAATTCCTTTACGAATACTATTGGGGTTTGATTCACGAAAATATCTCTAAGTATGCCTCCACCTATTGCAGTAAGCATTCCAGCAAGAATTATGATGAGAAGATTCATTCCAAAGAGATTGTATGCAAATGTGGCTCCTATTACAGTAAAAACACCAATACCTATTGCATCAAATTTTAAGAAAAGATTCCAATGTTTACGAAGTCTAGAATGTAGAAGAAATATGATAATACCTGTAATTACAGTGATTATGACGTAAGATGGATCAATCAATGAATTTGGAAGTGATTTTCCTAATACTACATCACGAATTGTGCCACCTGCAACACCAGTGATTGTAGCTAAAATGATTATGCCAACTATGTCAGCTTTGTGTTCAATAGCCTTGAATGCACCAGTTACAGCAAATGCCATGGTTCCAAAAAGATCTAAAATATAGATGAATATCTCGATTGGAGTTGAAAATTCAACCAATACAATTACAACAATAATCTAGTAAATAACATTGAACATAGAATTGGATCTGCAATTGATAATATAGAATTAGCCGAATAAGGATGAAAGACCTTCCATTGCCGCTTCTTCTTTCTTGCCGTCTGCCGCTTCATCTTTCTTTTCTGCTTTTTTGCCTTCTCCACCTTCTGCTGGTGCTGCTGCTGCTGGTGCAGCGGCTACTGCAACTGGAGCGGCCTTTATTGCATCTTCAATATTAACATCAGCCAAAGATGCTACAAGTGATTTGACTTTTGCCTCGTTTACTTCTGCACCAGATGCTTTGACTATTGAAGTAACATTTTCCTCAGTAATCTCCTTCTTTAGCTTATGAAGCATCAATGCAGCGTAAACATATTCCATAGTACCGTTTTTTTCGAAGTGGATAATATAAAACTATGGAGAATTACAGCAAATTGTAATTTAATTTAGAATTTTCAGACTTCTGCAAACTGAATAGAGCGTCCTCTTCAAACTCTTGTCAAACAATGTATCCATCCGCTGTTTTAGAATACGTTTTGCTTCATCTCTCTCAGATCCAGGTGGAAGGGAAAGTACATTATTTATCAATTCGGATAAAGACTCACGGATCCATCCTTCTAAAGTTGCATACACTCTATTGGGAAGTTCTAAAACTTGGTGCTCATTCAGATCTATAATTTCGTTAAAGTTATCATGTTCAATACGGTAAATTAGTATCTGAATGCAATTATCAGGATTGGGATTTTTTAAAATTTCAACAGATCGTGTTCCTGCCTTTCCTTGTTCAATTTTGTTCTTTAGTCCAACTGGATTAATTATAATTCCATTAACTCCAATTTTTGTACCCTGAATGCCGGTAACTGCACCAAAAATTATTTTGTTGTATTCACCATCTGGTTGTCTAGCAAAAATAAAATCTCCTTCCTTAGGAAGACCTTTTTTTCCAAATCCAAGCATGAGCTAAATCTGGGCGTATTCTATTTAATTTATTGTATCGACAATTCTTAATATCGGTCAGCCGAAAACATTTCAAATGGATAAAAAAGAGATTCTTTCAAAATTTTCTGCTGATCCTGAACGATACTACAAGGTAAAATTATTTGATGATGAAAGATTTGAGCGCAAATCATGTGCAACATGCAAGCGATTCTATTGGACCATAGATGAGAATCGTGTAAACTGTCCTGATCATTCTGACGATACGTATTCATTTATAGGAAATCCACCAACCGCAAAAAGATTTGATTATACACAGGCATGGAAGGAAGTTGAATCGTTTTTTGTAAAAAATGGACATACATCTGTGAATAGATATCCCGTTGTTTGTAGATGGCGTGATGATCTATATTTTACAATTGCATCAATTGTTGACTTTCAGAGAGTGATGGGAAGTAAAGTTGTCTTTGAATTTCCTGCAAACCCACTTGTAGTTCCACAGACTTGTCTCAGATTCAAAGATTTAGAAAATGTGGGTGTTACTGGGCGACACTTTTCAAGCTTTTGTATGATTGGACAACATAGTATTCCAAATTCTAATGGATATTGGAAAGATGAATGTATTGATTTGGATTACAGATTACTTACAGAACAATTTGGTGTTGATAAAAAGGAAGTTGTTTTTGTGGAAGATGTTTGGGAAGGTGGCGGTTCGTTTGGTTCTTCTTTAGAATTTTTTGTAAAGGGATTAGAACTTGGTAATGCAGTATTCACTGAATTTCAAGGAGATTTATCGAACTACAAAACATTAGACCAACAAATTATCGATATGGGAGCAGGTCTAGAGAGATTTGCTTGGCTTACAATGGGAACACCTACTGCGTATGATTGCTGCTTTGGACCCATTACTAACAACCTACTACAGCAAGCAGGAATTGATACAAATGACGAACTTTTAGTTACATACTTTACTAAAATTGCAAAACATCTGGAACAATTTAGTGATTTATCTGAAGTTAGAAAAAATGCGATAAAATCAGCTGGTCTTTCAGATGAACAGATAAATAAAATTATAATTCCGGTTGAGGGAATTTATCTAATTATTGATCACATTAGAACGCTTATTTTTGCAATATCAGACGGTGCCTTGCCAAGCAATGTTGGTGGAGGATACAATCTCCGAATGATGCTTCGAAGAATTATATCTACAATGGACAGATTATCGCTAAAATTTGACATGAACGAGATGGTTGATGCACAAATTGATTATCTTAAAAACACATATCCTGAACTAGAAAAAACACGTGAAGATATCAAGACGATAATTGGAATCGAGTCAGGTAGATATGAAAATTCAAAATTAAGAATGGAAAAAATTGTAAGTAAATTAAATCAGAAACCTACAGTTGATGACTTGATTAGACTGTACGAATCTGATGGCGTAACACCTGATTATCTAAAGGAAATGAAGGTAATTTCTGATATTCCATCTACATTTTATAGCAAATTATCTGAATTACATCAATCAAAGAAGCAAAAAGAACAAGATCAAGTCTCATTAGAAGGATTACCAGAAACTGAACTTTTGTATTATGGTGATGACCCAAAAGAGTTTGATGCTAAGGTCCTAAAATCCTTTGACAAGTATGTAGTGTTGGATAAAACTTCATTTTATGCAAGAGGTGGGGGACAAGAACCAGACCATGGAACAATTGAAAATTTTGAAGTTGTTGATGTAAGCAAACATGGTAATATCATAGTACATGAACTCAAAAATGGCATTCCAAAGGAAGGCAGTGCTGTTTCATGTGTTGTTAATTCAAAAAGAAGAGATGGTATAACAAAAAATCACACAAGTACTCATATTCTTAATTCATCCTCTCGAAGCGTTTTAGGATCGTGGGTTTGGCAGCATTCTGCATTTAAAGAAGAAGATCATGCAAGGCTAGACATAACACATCATTCCGCTTTGACTGATGATGAAATTACAAAAATTGAGGATCTAGCTAATTCTGTCGTTGAGAAAAACATACCGGTAACAATTGAGAATTTTGATAGAGGAACTGCTGAGCAAAAATATGGATTTAAAATATATCAAGGAGGAATTGTTCCAGTAAAATCAATTAGAATTGTCTCAATTGAGGATTTTGACATAGAAGCATGTGGTGGAACACATGTTAAGCAAACAGATGAGATTGAACTAATAAAAATTACAAGAACAAAAAGAATTCAAGACGGTGTAGTGAGAATTGAGTTTGTTTCAGGAGATACTGCTCTAGATTATGTTAAGCAGCATGATGCTGACTTGATAAAAAAATCATCTGAATTAAAAGACAAAACTGAATTAAAAGAAAAAAGACAGGAACAAAAACAAGAATTAAGAGAAAAGTTTCCACTTTTAGTTGAAAGTATAATTCAAAGTAAAATTGGCTCAACCATTGTAGATGAAATCGTTGTTGATATTACAGAGTCTGGAAAACCAAACTTTTGTTGTACAGATAGTGATCAATATGATGAATTTTTTCATATTGGTTTGGGAGAAAAACTGATCGAAAAGGATCCATGGATGGTTTACTGTGGTGTTTTTGAAGATGGAGATAAAATTCGAGCAATAATTTATTCAGGCGATCAAGCTGCAAATGACAAAAAAGCAGGAGATATTGCAAAAATTGTGTCTGAAATACTTGGAGGAGCTGGCGGAGGTAACCAAAGGTTTGCTCAGGGAGGAGGAAAGGACAAATCTAAAAAAAATGATGCAATAGAGAAAGTAAAATCAATGGTTTTGGGAGTATAAAATTATGGAAATAGATTGGAATGCTATTGATAAAAAATGGCAAAAAAAATGGTTAGAAAATAATGATCATGAAACTGACTATAATGATAAAGAAAAAAAATTCATAACTGTAGCATATCCTTATCCAAACTCACCACAGCATATAGGTCACGGTAGAACATACACCATTACAGATGTTCATTCTAGATATTTGAGAATGAAAGGATTCAACGTGTTATTTCCAATGGGATTTCACTACACTGGTACACCCATTCTTGGTATGGCAAAAAGAGTAGAAGCGAACGATGCTGAATTAATTGAAGGATTCAAAACGTTATACAAAGTTCCTGAAGATAAAATTAAGGAATTTGTGGAGCCTGTAAAGATTGCTGATTATTTTCATGAAGAGATTAAATCAGGCATGATTGAGATGGGCTACTCTATTGATTGGAGAAGAGAATTTACTACAATTGATCCTGCTTACCAAAAATTCATAGAGTGGCA
>JAANXC010000038.1 GCA_018263495.1 Nitrososphaerota archaeon | reverse complement strand
TCCGAGTCAACGAATTCAACTTTCTCAATAGATATTTCCGGTAATACAACGCCAAATTCAATAAGTTCAGAGCCCGGACCAAAAACATATCCAATCATTACAGCTAACAAGAGAAAAGGAATGATCACACTAACTGCTGTTTTTGTTCTAGATGATCTCTTAACTTCCATAAGCATATCCTTCCATGCTTGGTTGGGAACTATCTTTTGCATAGAAAATACCTGACCATCCCTTCTCAGAAAATTCGGTCAAGTGTGCATGAAACATGTATCTTCCCGTATATTCATATTCAAACTCTAGAATTCCCCTTTCACTTTGTGAAAATGTAGTCATGTCAGTAAACTCTGATGGAACAATATCAGTGCCAGTTGGATAGTATTTGTACAAGGTTCCGTGTAAATGGAAATTGTTGATGGGGTCTAACCCTACCATGTTTACGACATAAACTCTGATTAGTTCATTTGTGCTAACCTGAATGGGGTGGTGCTGATAGTAAAATGGAATGGTGTTTGCAGCATATAGATTATTTTCACCATCAAAGTCAGTATCAAATCCGTTTAGCATCATAACCATTTCATCAGCATGTTGTCTTCCGTCCTTTGGATCTACGATGAAGACACCATAAAGTCCATGACCAATGTGCTCTTCAACTGGCATTACATGACAATGATATGGATGAACACCAACAGGACCCGCTATGAACTCATAAGTGAACTGACCACCGCCAGAACCTACTATCTCAAATATACCATCCATCTCAGCTGGATGATTTCCATGAAAGTGAATTGTGTGTTCCTTGTCACCGTTGTTAGTAAAATGAATTCTTACTAGGTCGCCTTCCGTAGCCCGTATTGTGGGTCCAGGAACTTGTCCATTAAATGTCCAGACATTATAAAATATTCCAGGCGCTATTTCCATTATTTTATCATCTTCAGCTATAATGGTAAATTCACGAAGTGTTGTACCATCTTCTAACTGGGAAACCTCACCATAGTCAAAATCTCGCAAGTATTTTTCCGGATCAAACTCAACTTCTTGGATTGTATAAACAGGATCTAACACATCGCCTGTTGTCTGTACTACTGCACCAGAATGAGTTACAAAAACTTCTGGCTGTTCTTGTGCTGTGATATCCATAGCAGGAAAAACAAGATATCCTACAAAACCCAAAGAAACAACAACTATTACAATAATCATCTTTTGCCCACTAGAAAGCATACATCTGGTTGAGGCGTTAGGTATTTAAAATTTAGCCAAGGCTAACTTTTTTAGTATATGGCAAAATTAGAGATGCTTCAAAATGAACTATTCAGAAACCGTTCTCATTTAGAATCAGGCCAAGCAGTGCAGCACGCGTATATTTTCCATTTTCTGCCTGCTCAAAATATTTCGCTTGCTTACTAGAGTCAACATCTGTTGAAATTTCATCTATTCTTGGAAGAGGGTGCAAAATTATTGCATCTTCTTTCATCTTTTTTACAATATCCAATCCAATTACATAGCTTCCTCTCATCTTGACATATTCCTCCTCGTCAGGAAATCGTTCTTTTTGTATTCTTGTCATATACAAGACATCCAAATCATCAATGTATTCATCAAGATTGGTAGATTCTGTGTAAGAAAGTTTCTTTTTAATGTCATATGTAGAATCTTTCCTAATTTTTAGTGACTCGGGTGAAATTAGGTGAACGTCAACATTGTAATTACAAAGCCCATGTAGTAAAGAGTAAACTGTTCTTCCATACTTTAGATCCCCAACTATTCCAATCTTCAGTCCGTCAATCTTCTTTTTCTCCCTCTTGATTGTGAATAGATCTTGAATAGCTTGCGTTGGATGCTCTTCAGTCCCGCTTCCGCCGTTAATGATTGGTTTTTGTGAAATCTCTGCTGAAAATCTACTAGAACCGTCAAGAGGGTGTCGTAAAACAAGAACGTCCGTGTATCCTGACATAACCCTAACTGTATCAGATAGGCTTTCACCCTTTTGTACTGATGATGAATTTACATCTGCAATTCCAAGCGAAGTTCCGCCAATTAGTGCCATTGCAGACTGGAAGCTCAAACGAGTTCTAGTACTTGGCTCATAGAAGAGATATCCAAGTGTTTTGCCTCTTGCAATCTCACGTCTTTGGTTAGGATCTAAACCGATAATTTTTTCAGTAGCAGAAAAAATACTATCAAGGTCTTCCTTTCCAAGATCTCTAATTGAGATAACATCCTTCTGGAAAAAGCCATTCATCCTTGAACCATTTATAGTGGCATATATACAAATCATACTATGGAACAAGCGGATCTCACGGTCAGACGTATCAAAGATGGTACTGTAATAGACCATATTGACGTGGGAAATGGGCTTAAGGTGTTGGAGGCACTTCGGATTGACGGGAGTGATGGAAACGTCATCACAGTAGCACTAAATGTTCCAAGTGGAAAACTAAAGAAAAAAGATATGATCAAGGTGGAGGGAAAGTTCCTAGAAGATGATGACACAAACAAACTTGCTGTAATAGCGCCTACATCAACAGTCAATATTATCAAAGATTACAAGTTGGTAGAGAAGCGACGCGTCTCTCTTCCAAATGAGATTGACAGAATTTTTAGGTGCTCAAATCCTGAATGTGTCACAAACAGTAAAGAGCACATTGAATCAATCATGGATGTATTAGATAAAGAAAAATTAGTTTTGAAATGCAGATATTGTAATAGAGTACTAGACGTAAACCAGCTGAAATATTCCTAATTTTAAAATGCAAGAATGTAGAACCAACACAAAGGGGAGCATCGTGGAGGTCCTACAATCTTTGCAATCTAGCATTTCAAAGTAAAATGATTAGCAAAAAAGTGAATTTTCTAACACTATTTTGTGAAAATTTGAACAGATTTTGAAAAATTTCTATTTAACCTTTAGTTTTGGTTTGTCCGATTCCTTCTTTTCCTGCTGTTCAGAATGATATTGTTCTTCTGTAAATCTTCGTAAAGATCCAAACGGTGAGAATTTTCTGCCGTTACCACGGTAAAACTTGGAGAAGTACTCAACGTAAACCAATCTTGCACCTTGAATTCCAGGTTCAAAGACTCCAATGATTATGTTAAACAAATGTCCTATGAACAGTATCATTATGCCAAGTGCAGCTAATGGAAGTCCAATGTTAAGCGATTTTAAGAAAATGTAGTCAATTGTATGAGCAAGTATAACCGACGCCAGTAAAATTCCAATCAGTCTTGTATAGGAAAGAATGTGACTGATGATTGTAGCTACTTCCATTAATGCCATGACTTTCATAGCGCCCTTACTCTTATCGCAAGATACCATTAATGCGATACCTCCAAAAATTAATCCGTAGTACAAAAATGCGATTGGATTAACTTCAATCAGCCTATCCCACGTTGGATTGATAGCATCACCGCTTATGAGAGCAAGTCCGAGAAGAACAATTCCCCAACCAACTGCTAGCCATCCAATCTTGACTAGAGCCTCTTTTTTTTCACCTTCTCTAATACAATCAATTACACCTAGAATTAGACCAAATGATACAAAACCAATGCCAATATATCCTGCATAAAGTAATAGCGTACCTGCATTATGAATTGGATCTAGAAATGCTTGTGAAGGTCGATTTAAGATTTCGCCGGGTTCTGGAAGACCAGTAACTCCCACAGTTGCAAGAGCATCAAACACGTAGCCGTTGAGGTGGAATCCAAAATGCAAGTCAAATATACATCCTAATACGATTCCAACAATACATCCAGGAATCATTGCTTTTGATAGCTTTACCATTTGTCTTTTTTTCAATATCAACATTGCAAAACTTCGCAGTTGCCTTGGCATTATGTTTAGATTACGTTTTCCCTTCTCTACACGTCTGATAACCCACAGACAGACAAGAAGTATTACCAAACAGTATCCCGTGTCACCAATCATTAATCCATAAAAGATTGGGAAAATGAGAGCAAAAACCATGGTAGGATCAAACTCTTTGCTTTGTGGTAGGGAGTAGAATCGAATGAACGCCTCAAACAATCTAAATCTTCCTGGATTACTCATCAGTGTTGGTGCTTTCTCCTCTTCATTGGTTTCTAGCTCATAGATTGTCGTACCATCTGTAAATTTTTCCAAGGTAGACTTGACTTGACCGAGTTTTGATTTTGGAATCCATCCTTCCATTGCAAATGCATCCTTGGTTACGCCAAGATTGGAAATTACTTCTAGTTTTTTGTTTTCTATCTGTAATTGCTCTTCAACTTCAACTAAATTGGCGTAGTGTTTTTCTGAAATTTTGTTTAGTTCATCATTGATCTGTTTAAGCCTTTGATTTTTTGTTTGTAAATTGCTTTTTTGGTTTGTGATGATTTCATTCGGTTTTCCGTTTAGGTTTGGTACTGCCTCTATCTTGACATTGTGTGCTTGGATGATATTAGCAAACTCGTCAGATGAAATAGCAGGAAATACTACTAAGATTAGATGTGTTAGTTCTTTTTCTGCCTTAGCGTAAAGCATAATGTCATTGGGGTGCGCATTAATAGCTTTCTTGAATTCCTCAAACTTATCAGATGGAATTCTTCCAAAATAGGAGGTTGCAGATGAAAGTTGGAGAATCTTCAGGTCTTCTGGAAAGAAGCTGAACTCTTCAACAAGTTTTAGGTTGTTTTCAGTATCCTTGATTTCAGTTAGAAGTGCTTCCTTTTCCTTCTCAAGGCTTGCAACCTGCTCATCAACATCAATGGAATTGGCAGTTTGTAATAGATCATCAATAGAATCAAAGCGCTTTGTAACCGCTACTGGGATATGGGGGAGTGTTGTCATTAATGCCTTCACTCGCAATAACTCGTCTGAGACCTGCCTTGTGAGCTCATTATCACGCTCATTTTTTACAATTTCTAAAACATCTTTTGATAGTGGTTCTAATTGTAAAATTTCCATGTCATGCAAAATGGAAACTGAAGTTTGCTGATTTTTTCGTAGACCCATAATAGCTATTTTAGCCATTTGAACTGGCTTGAACACTTCTACTCTACTCCTTTTAGTAAAATGTTGATAATGTCTTGCGCGTTTTGTGATGTAATTTGTGATGCTATGTCTTTAGATTTCGTTTTTGCTTCTTCAATAGTCTTTTGTGTTTCAGCATTGGCTTTTTTTGTAGCATCAGCTACACTTGCATCAACTAGTTTTTCACCCTCAGTCTTTGCAGTAGCAATTGCTTTTTCTAATTCTGAATCTAACTGAATGATTTGATCTTCAATCTTACTTTTGTAACTGTCAATCTCCTTTTGAGATTGTTCCTCAACCTCTTTTATCTTCTTCAGCGAACTGATGTATTGATCTTGTGACGTAGACATGTTATGCACCCAAAAACTCCTTGCTCAAATACAAAATTACAGCAATGGCGATGAAGATATTTCCCATCATCATTGCACGTTTAATATAATAAAATTTTTTTTGTTGGGAGTTTTTAAAATTAATTTGCAATTACTTCTACCTCCACATTTTTTTCTCTTTCTTCCATCTTTCGTTTTACAGTCTTTAGCATGGCAAATGTATCTCGCTCCATCTCCTCAAGCCTAAACGTAATGAACTTAACAGCAGATTCTAGTCTTGGAATAAAGACGTTTTCGATTGCATTAGCCTTTCGTTTTGTCTTATCAATTTCATAGAGTAATTTTCGTAGTGTTGTCTCTTTTTCTGCTACATCTAGAACGATTTTATGTACTTCTTGAAATGCTTTAATGGCTTCACTAATGGAAACTGGGATCTCTAACAAATAGTCAGTAAGTGATTCTTCCCTTCTTCCACCTTCAAGTCTTGGAATCTTTACGCCCATAACGTTCTTTGGTGTAATCAATAATTTTTTTAATTGAGGAATTTTCATTGCCTCGTTTTCAAGTCTCATTTCACCGTCAATCATTTCTGCCATCCTTATGCTTTGGTAGCCCTTGAGCAGTTCGGCGTTTAGTTCTCCTCGCAATCTGGATGATGCCTTGCTAATGCTAAAAAATTCTAGAATCAAAGCTTGGCGTTTTAGTTTTAACAGTTTGAGTCCTTTTTTTGCAATTTTAATTCGTTTTTTTGTACGCAAGTATTCAAGGCGAGTTGGTCGGATGTCAGCGTTGGATGGCATTCAAATCACCTATTCAGATTTGTTTGTGTCACCGGTACTAGTCTTCTTTGCATATTTAGCAATAAATTCTGGTTTGATACGGGTAAGTTCAGTCTCTGAAAGCCCTGCTAATAGATCCCAACCAAGTGAAAGTGTTTGTTCAATGGAACGGTTCTCGTTAGGTCCCTGATGAACAAATTTTTTCTCAAAGTCGTTTGCAACAACAAGAAATTTTCTATCAAGATCACTTAGTGCACCCTCACCTACAATGGCAGCAAGTGCTCTTGCATCTTTACCTTGAGCATAAGCAGCATAAAGTTGGTCTGCAAGTTGTCTGTGATCTTCTCTTGTTCTTCCTTCACCAATTCCTTGGTTCATTAAACGTGACAAACTTGTTAGAACGTCAACGGGTGGTTGAATGTTTGCTCTGTGTAATTCTCTATTCATTACAATCTGACCCTCAGTAATGTAACCAGTAAGATCAGGAATTGGATGTGTGATGTCATCAGCAGGCATTGTAAGAATTGGTAGTTGTGTTACTGAACCTTTCCTTCCCTTGATTTTTCCTGCACGCTCATAAATTGAAGCCAAGTCTGTATACAGATAACCTGGATAACCTCTTCTTCCTGGAACTTCTTCACGTGCTGCAGAAATTTCTCTTAATGCTTCACAATAATTTGTCATATCTGTTAAAATGACCAAGACGTGTTGTTCGCGTTCATATGCAAGAAATTCTGCGGTGGTTAGTGCAAGTCTAGGAGTAAGTATACGTTCCATTGAAGGATCAGAAGATAAGTTAAGGAAAAGTGCAGTTCTTTCAAGTGAGCCACTCTCTTCGAATTGCTTAATGAAAAAGTTTGCCTCCTCACTTGTAATTCCAATTGCTGCAAAGACAACAGAAAAGTTTTCTTCCGTGCCAAGAACTTGTGCCTGTCTTGCAACTTGTGATGCAAGTTGGTTATGTGGTAGACCAGATGCTGAGAAGATTGGTAGTTTCTGACCTCTTACCAGCGTGTTCATTCCGTCAATGTTTGACATTCCTGTTTGAATGAATTCCGATGGTTCTTCTCTGGAATATGGATTAATGCTGGAACCTACTAGATCAAATTTTTCTTTTGATACAATCTTTGGTCCATTATCTTTTGGATTTCCTAATCCGTCAAACACTCTTCCTAGCATTTCATCAGATACTGATAATGTTGCTGTTTCACCGAGGAATGTTGTTGAAGTACCAGTAGTGTTAAGACCTAAAGTTTGACCGAAGACCTGGACTATAGCAAGACCTTGACTTGTATCTAATACTTGTCCCTGTCGTCTTTCTCCATTTTCTAATTTTATCTCAACCATTTCACCGTAAGATGCGTTATCAACCCCCTTGACAAAAATCAGTGGACCTGCAACTTTGTCTAGTGTTTTGAATGATACGTTTGCCATTAGTTAGAACTCTCCTTTGAAAGGGAATCAAATTCTTGCTTCATTTTATTGTTAATGTCGTTTAGTAATTTTTCTAATTCTTCCTCTTTTGTCCATTTCATTTTTGGTATCATTCCTCTTGATTCAAGTGCTCCCACTTTGGCAGATGTAGATCCTTTCTTTATTACGTCAGCCTCCTTCTTACCAAATTCTAAAATGGTAGACAACATCTTGTGTTGTTTTTGTATTGATGTGTAAGTATCAACCTCATCAAATGCACTTTGCTGGAGGTAATCTTCACGAATTGAACGGGCAGTGTCCAAGATTCCTTTTTCTGGCTCTGGTAATGCATCATATCCTACAAGTTGCACAATCTCTTGCAGTTCTGATTCTTTCTGCAAAATTTCTAATGCCTCTTTTCTTAGGTCAATCCAATCCTTTGAAACGTTAGATTTGTACCAGTCTGCCATATCATCCATGTACAAAGAATAGCTTGTCAACCAGTTGATTGATGGGAAGT
This sequence comes from Nitrososphaerota archaeon, assembly GCA_018263495.1. Taxonomy (GTDB): domain Archaea; phylum Thermoproteota; class Nitrososphaeria; order Nitrososphaerales; family Nitrosopumilaceae; genus Nitrosopelagicus. The sequence goes on along the minus strand of JAANXC010000038.1, from coordinate 37,007 downwards.
GTCTCCTGTTTGCTAAATTGGCATCAAGTCCCCAGAACACACGGGTTACTCTAAGTGTATTTTGTGAAACTGGTTCTGAAAAATCTCCGCCAGGTGGAGATACTGCACCCACTAGTGATAATGAGCCCTGTCGCTCGTCAGGGGAAATAACAATGCTTCTTCCGCCTCTTTCATAAAATTCTGCCAATCTTCTTCCTAGATATGCTGGATATCCTTCTTCACCAGGCATCTCTTCTAGTCTTCCTGAAATTTCTCTTAATGCCTCAGCCCATCTTGAAGTACTGTCAGCCATAAGTGCCACACCGTATCCCATATCACGATAATATTCACCCATTGTAATTCCAGTATAGATGCTTGCTTCACGTGCAGCTACTGGCATGTTTGAAGTGTTTGCCACTAGAATAGTTCGTTCCATTAAAGGACGCTTTGATTTTGGATCTATTAGTTCAGGGAATGATGACAGTACGTCACACATTTCATTTCCTCTTTCTCCACAACCAATGTAAACAATTATCTCACTGTCTGCCCACTTGGCAAGCTGCTGTTGTGTTACTGTTTTTCCACTTCCGAAAGGACCTGGAATTGCAGCTGAACCTCCTTTAGCAACAGGGAAAAATGTGTCAAGTACTCTTTGGCCTGTAAGTAATGGTTGATCAGGTGCAAGCTTTCTCAAAACTGGTCTTGGTGTTCTTACTGTCCACCAACTTGCTAGGCCGATATCAGTTGTTTTGCCATTTTTTACGGCTGCAATTTTGTCATTTACAGTAAACTGACCTTCAGAAATATCAACAAGTTCGCCAGAAACGTTGTAAGGCACCATAATTTTGTGTTTGATTAGCGGAGTCTCTTGAACTTCAGCGATTATCTCACCGGGAGAAACTTGGTCTCCGTTTTTCTTTACTGGGATAAACTCCCACTTTTTCTTTTGATCAAGTGCAGGAATAATTTTTCCTCTACTGATAAAGTCTCCACTCTCTGCAGCTAAGACATCCAAAGGTCTTTGAATTCCATCATAAATTGATGTCAAGAGTCCAGGACCAAGCTGCATAGAAAGTGGTCTTTTTGTGTTAATTACTTTTTCTCCTGGCTTGAGACCAGTTGTATCCTCATAAACTTGAATCTGCGCAGTGTTTCCTTCCAGACGAATGATTTCACCCATAAGACCCATCTCACCAATACGTACAACGTCAAACATGTGCGCACCTTCTAGATCTTTAGCTACCGCAACAGGACCGGAAATTCTTGCAACTGTAGCATCTACCATGTCAATTAACCTCTATACTAATTCCCAGAACTCGTTTTGCCAATGCGGCAATTGTTTCTTCTTCTTCAGCAGCAGTTTCTTTTTGAGATGGCATGAATAACACTAGTGGCTCGATGGATTCCTCTATTTCTGCGACAAATTTTGAAGAAAGTTTAGCACGCATTGAATTACTTGCAATAATCAAACCAAATTCACCAGATGAGTAGAGCTCCTGAATTTTTTTACTTGCATCATCTTCATTGCTGACAATAAAAGTGTCATCGATTCCAATCAGACGATAACCAATTACAAGTTCGCGATCTCCTACAACCGCTAATCTGCCACTTGTATCAGTTTTTTGTTTTGAAACTTGTTCACTCAAAGTAACAACATCCCCTTAATTTTATCAATTGGAAGATCGTAGCGCTTACCATATGTAATCCTTTTCAGATTTTCATGTTCATTTTCTGCTCTGAACATAAAATAGAAAATAGTTCCGATCGATAATGCAATATTTCTCAATTTTTTTACATTGTTTGTAAAGATGGATTTTGTAATTGCTACCTCGAAATCAATCAAACTGTTTGAAGTCTTGTATTGTTCGATAGCATCGGTTAATTTAAAGTAAGAATCAAATTTTCCAACCATTTCTATAACGTCTTTGACTTCATAGCTATCAAGTAATTCCTTTGAGGAGATTCTTCCACCATCAATAAGATGTTTTGATACAATATCTTTCTCTAAGTTTGATTCCTTTGCCTTCAAAAGATTCAGAATATTTTTCTTGTCTATTTCGGCTCGAATTAATTCTCTGATTATGCCCTCATCACCTTGGAAGAACCTGAGTGACTCAAGCATCTTTTGATAATATGCTTCGTGTAGGGCTGACATCATTGGTCCCAAATCTCCTGTCTTTTGAAATTCGTCCAAATGCTTCATCAATACTACACCATAACCATGTTTTGCTAGTTTGTTGACGACGCCATCAACGCTTGTTTCCGAAAGAATGATCTTTATCTCATCGTGTGATATGTTACCAGCAGCAATTCCTGCGGGAACATTTCTACTAGAAACTAATAACGATTCAGTCTCTGTAATTTCTCTTCCCATTGCCTTGGAAGAAAGAATCAGTTCTATGTTGTAAAGATCCCATTTTGAAAGATAAGTTCTTACTGCGTTTTTGCCACTAAATGGGGTTGCTTCTGAAATCATTTTATTAGTTTCAACAATGTGACGGTTAAATGCAACTTCTAAGAGTGCGGCATCTTTGTATACTGATGCAGACTTTTTGATCTCTTCGCCATACCAAGTTGATTCCAATTGCTTGACCATCTCTGTTACACTATTTGCCTTGAGTAGATTTTGTAAAAATTCTTCAGAAAGAAAATTTATTGCAATTGACTGTAATCTTCCAAATGAAGATGCGTATTGTGATGCGCCCATTACAGTATCTTCTCCAAAATTGTATTCTTTATCTCATCTTCGTTACTTCTAAGCAGTTCTTCAAAAGTCAAATCAATTTCTTTGGTGCCATCTTTGTTTTCAGCGATAAATCCGCCTAGAGTTTGAATTGTAGAGCCAATTTGGATGCCGTCTTTGAAAAATGATTTATCTTCTTCGCGGCAACGAACTACTAGTTCCTTAGCAAGCACTTTCTTTGAATAGTCAACCAACTTTTGTAGGACCTGATTATATTCCGGTTTTTTTGAGTAACCGTCTAGTTCTTTTTTGATAACATCGAATGTGGAATCTAAATTTTTGTTGATTGCATCAAACAATATTTTCTTGGCTTCTAGTTTTCCGGCCTCAACTATTCTGGCTCCTTCTCTTTCTGCTTTTGTTTTTGCCTCGTTAGCATAGTTCTCCTTAAGATCCTTTACACCAGAGTTTTTTTTAGCGTCAGTTTCTGACTTTTTATCGCTTAGTTTTTTGTCTAGTTCAGCAAGATCGTTTTTTTTTCTATTTTGTATCTCAGCAACAAATTTGTCTATGCTCAAGGTGCTTCGCCCTAGAGTATATCTAACAATAGTATAATTCCTAAAACGAAACCAATAATCCAAAGTGTTTCAGGAATTACGAAGAAGAATAAAACCTGACCAAATTTTTCTGGTTTTTCCGCTATAATTCCCATACCAGCCGCACCTATTCCCTGTTGCGCGCTACCAGTACCTATCAAACCTCCCGCTATCGCAATAGCGGCAGCCAGTGCCAAAATAGGCTTTGATAACCCTGAATCATCACCCGTAGCAGCAAAAGCTGGAGGTGTAACAAATGTCATAACTAACATAATTGCTCCCGCAGTAATAGCGAGATAGGAAAATTTTTTCCTGTTAAAAGCCATCTGATCACGCTGACTTCCTGACGTTATATTAATTATATCATAAAAATCTTGATCGGATTTTTCATTCTATGGGAAGTTCTGGTTTGTTTCCCCATTCTCCCCAAGATCCAAGATAAACTTTGACGTTTGTGAAACCAAGCTTCTTCAGGGCAAGGAATGTATTTGCCGCTCTGTATGCCCCCTGACAATATGTTATAATTTCAGCATCTTTTGACATCTGATATAGTTTAGAAAGTTCCTCATTGTTTTTGAGAGTTCCATCTTTGGAAATGTTTTCAGTATAGTCTATGTTAGTTGATGTTGGTATGTGACCACCCCTAGCTGCTCTTACAAGTTTACCATCAAATTCTTCCTTTGAACGAACATCTAAAATTGTAATTTTGTTGAGATTTTCCAGCACGTACTCAAATCCAGCTAAAATTTTAGGATTAGGCTTTCCAGAAAAATTAGCCGGCTTGTAGTTAACTGAAATTTTGTCCAAAACACGCCCTTCGGTCTTCCATTTTGTGAGCCCGCCATCAAGCATTGATACATTTGAATGTGAAAAATATTCAAGCAGCCAAACTCCTCTGGCGGCAAGCATTCCAGATACATTATCATAGAAAACCACCTTTTTCTCTTCCGATACACCCACACGCGAAAAAATTTTTCCGAACTGTTCATTAAACGAAGATATTCCACTATTGCTTGTATCAATCCAGTGAAAGGAGAAAAGATCCAAGTTTACTGCATTTGTAATGTGTCCCTGGGAATATTCTTGGAATGATCTTGTATCAATCAAAATCAGATTAGGATCATCAATAATTTTCTCTAATTCTGTTGTGGTAGTTAACACGAATTTGTATAATGTTGATGGTAAATGAATTTGTCCTAGGATATTAAAAAAAAGAAAAAAAAGATGAGGTTTTTCTTAACCTAGTTCTACGTATGCTCGTTCACCGTTCTGAGCAATGTCGAGTCCGACTTCCTCCTCTTTTGGAGTAACTCGAATTCCACCTGGCCAGATTGCGTCCATGATCTTCAATATAGCAATTGTTACACCGAATGCATAAGCAACTGACATACATGCGCCTGCTATGTTGATAGCTTGTTGCTCGTATCCTTCTGGTGTTCCAGTCCATGCACCAATACCGTCACCGGTATCCCAGATGTGTGGACTTGCTAGTGTTCCTGTCAAGACTGCGCCAGTGAAACCACCTATTCCGTGTACTCCCCATACATCGAGTGCGTCGTCCCATTTGCGTGAGTTCTTGAAAGCAACTGCGCCGTAACAAAGTGTACCTGCAGCAACTCCAATTATGATTGCGGCCATAGGGCCAACCCAACCAGATGCTGGAGTGATTGCTACCAAGCCTGCTACTGCACCTGTTGCAGCACCTGCGATACTGGGTCTTCCAGTATGTCCCCATGACATCAGTAACCAAGTTACTGAAGCCATACCAGTTGCTGTGTTAGTTACAGTCCAAGCGCTGACGGCAATGCCGTCTGATAATACTTCGCTTCCTGCGTTGAATCCGAACCAGCCGAACCAGAGTATTGAAGCTCCCAGTACGACCATAGGTACGTTATGTGGTTCCATTGGAACCTTTCCGTATCCAAGTCGTCTACCAAGAACTAGAGCTCCAGCTAGAGCTGCGAATCCTGAAGATATGTGAACTACGGTACCGCCTGCAAAGTCAAGACCGAATGATGGCGACAAGTCTGGATCAAAGTCCATGTTTCCTATGTATCCGCCTCCCCAGACCCAATGTGCAATTGGATCATAAACGAAGGTTCCCCATAAGAGAACAAAGATTACCAGTGCGCTGAATTTCATTCTGTCAACTAAGCCACCGACAATAAGAGCTGGTGTGATAATAGCGAATGTTGCTTGGAACATTGCAAACAATTGATGTGGAACTGTTCCAGGCCATCCTTGGCTACAATAAGCTCCTTCAGTCTTCATCTGTTGCATTTGGTAATAATCAGACCAAGTGCCTTCACATGAACCTGGTTCACCTAGTGGTGCCCAGTGTGAGACTTGATTAAAGCCCATGTAATCGAGGTTGCCCATGAACATGTTTGCTTCACTGTCAACGGAACCAAATGCTAGGGAATATCCCCACAGTACCCATTGTACTGACATTAGGCCCATGACAATGAAAGTCATGCCAATTGTGTTTACAGCGTTCTTTGATCTTGCAAGTCCTCCGTATAAGAAGGCGACACCAGGTGTCATGAACAAGACTAAAGATGATGCTGTTAACATCCAAGCAGTATCACCTGTATCAATCAGACAATACATGTCTGGGGTGCCATCGTCATCTGTGTCCCACCAACATTCGTTAGGGTTACCAGTATAGATTCCGGCGCCCGGTACTCCGACTTGATACCCATCCATTCCGTCTTCGGTTGATTGGGCAAAAGCCTGAGCCATTGCTCCTGTCGCTGTCATAGCGACTGCAGCCATAAGTAATAGAGCATACTTATGTTTTACAGATTTTATCTGCATTACAGAGTTCATCTAATTCCATGCGCGAATCTATGCAGATATAAACCTAAAGATGAGTTATTTACAAATTAAGTTAGTAACTATATATCTATGTATAGTGATAGTATCATAAAATTCAAATATTATGTCATGTTAATCTAGGCATGAAACAGGCTATGAATGGTAGAATTACGTTGGTGGTTTAGTATGAAACAACAATTCCCAAAACTCTCAATATTTGACACATTCAAGACAAAAAGGGAGCAGCTGACGGGGGAGGCTATTAGGCAGAGACACATCATAAGCCATCTTGCTAGAGAAAATAGTTCTACATTAATGACTCGTACGGCTATTGCCCAAAATATAGCAAAAAAAAATAATCTTCTTTGGAAGAATATCTATTCTGGGGTTTTCCGTGACTTGGATGAAATTCTTATTCCGTTAAACATAGTTAGTGAGGCTGGACGTTTACCACTAAAGCGTGGACCTAAGGCGTTGCAGGAGAAGGGTATTCCATACTACCAACTTACACCCAAAGGACTTCTTGTGGTCTTGTCGATTGATGATTTTGACCAAAGGGACTCTGTTTTGGACGAGTTTTTGTCAAAGGCTGAAATAAAAGAAAAAGAATTTGTGGATGCTGTTAGGACATTAGTAAAAATTTCACCAAAATTCACATATTCTATGTTTGAGATTTATGTTAGGGCTTTTTGTGAAGGAAAATTGAAAAATCTTCTGCCGTTTAGTATTCCAGAATTTCAGAAAATATCTGAAAATGTTTTTACAACACAAAATGAATTACTGGCAGGATTTATGACATTATCAAAATCTAAAAAATTGGATGTTCTAAACTTCTTTTCAAAATTTACGTAATAATGAATTAAATCTTATCTTCCTTACCAAACTTGCCAAACAGTGATGCTATGGATATTTGTTTTCCTTCTTTCTTTCTGATATAGCATCTTTCGTAGTATGGACAGGTTAGGCAATCTTGTGATGGCTCTATAATGGGCAATCTGTTCTCCTTTAGGAAGTCTTGGAATACCCTGGTTCGTTTAATTACCTCTTCAAACATCTTTTGATTCCTGTTTGTTACAAATGAATCCTCCTTTCCGTCTGGTGTGATGTAGACAATAACTCCTTCAATTTTGTTGAACATCCACATGCAGGCATTTACGTACAGCATATCCACAGGCAATGGATTTTCTGGAAACTTGTCAATGGATCTAAAGAGCAAGATAACATCCTCCTGAATCATGTCTACCTGCCCTTTCAGTGTCAGACCTCCACCCATGTCGTACTTGCCAATACTAGAATGAGACTTCATTTTTCGGAACAACCCTCCCAAGACTTTGTTGAATTGTGTTTGTTCAGTATCTATGGGATCTGTTCTATCATAATAGGAAAGCCGTAAACACTTTGTAGCCTCATGGAGGTGAATTGTATTGATATCCTTCGAGTCAATCTTTATTTCGATATTTTCTCCCATCGAGTCGATAGCATCCCTTACAACCTGCTTATAGTCTCTATCGCCTGCATCACTACGTCCCATTCCAAGTCAGCTAAATTTTTGGAACATAAAAATGTAAAATAACCATTAGTCTAGGAGTAGAAAAATAAGAAAAATGTTGGAAGTTCGAATATTTATGCGTCTGGTGCTCTTGAATGTCCCTTGCCACGTAGTCCGAATACTACTACTGCCATAGCAATTAACACGCCAATTGCGGCTCCAAATGCTGATGCTGCTGCTTCTGCCATTGTTGACATGCTTAAAGTCAATAATATATACTATTGTTAATTTTTCTTATATTTTTACAAATAATCACAATTTTCAAATTTTATGATACATAATCAATCATATTTTGAGAAATCGAATTTTAGAATATTTTCCTGTCCTGCAGTTATAGAACTAAGGTTGAAGAATGCCTCGCCGGAAATCCTCCAATTTAGTTCGTTTTTGGCTAATGTTTCCCAAAGTTCAGGAGTGTTACCAGTATTTGTGATAGTAAATTTTTCGCCAATAAGAGATGGTCTTTCATTGAGTATGATATAGTAATTTGGTGATGCAAGAAATCCCTCTGGGGCAGTACCAATCTCGCCTGCAGTAATTCTGGCGTCGTTATGATAGACTGAATATTTTATGTGTTGAAGCATGACTGACTTGAAGTTTGGGTTTGAAACCTTGAATTTTATTTCAAGCGTTGCCTGCTTTTCAGTAATCTCTAGCACGGAAAAATCAAATAATTCTATCGTAAGTGGTAATACCTCCTGAGTTGACGGCGCAAAAAATCCTCCTTCGACGTCACTAACTATTGATGTACCAGTTAACGTAAACACAACTATAATTGCAATAAGTACGCCAGCGGCAGCACCAACAAAGATTCTGGGATTCACCGGTTTTGATTCCTATGTATATTTCTTAAATGTTGAGATAAAATGCATATAGTGCTATAGGCTCCATAAATCATGCAGTATTTTCAGGCAGTACAAATTGGAAAGAAGAGAGCGAACAAAGCGCAAATGGTTTTGTTTGACATATCTGGCTTTGCAATGCTAACTCTTACTACTAAGAAGATTGATGGAAAATTTGTTCCCGTGGGGGAGGAATCATTTACTACAGTGATTAAAACTGATGACGGCTTTGTTATACTTTTGGTAGATACTGACGGATTTACTAAAGCGCAAACAAAAGCGTTAGAGAAGGAAGAAGCACAAAAAATATTCAACAAAGTTTTAGCTTCTGGTATTGCCGAATTTCCAAACAAGGAAATAAAAATTTGGACTGATACGTATCCTACTGTGCAAGATGAGTTAAAGTAATCAGTTCATGGAACTATCTGTGTTCCTACAGGCTGACCCTTCATAGCCTTTTCAATAGTTTTAATGTCTGCTTTGATAATTTTTGTTTTAATTTTCGATCTCTCTATTACTTTTAGTGCAACAATGTCCATAAGATCATAGCCTCCAGCCATTGAATCTCCACGTACTAGTATGGTACGAAGATCCTTGATGTTTATCAGTGCGAATTTTTTAGCTTTTTTATTTTTGTTAGGATCCGAGTCGTATACCCCATCAACGTCAGTAGCGTTTAGAAACTCGACTGCCTTCACTTTTTCTGCAATCAGTGCAGCAGTACCATTAGTACTCTGGCCCGGATGTAGCCCTCCTGTAACAACAATAAGACCACTGTCCACTGCGTTTTTTACTTCAGTCAAAGTTGTTGGGGGATGAGGGTAAGCTTTGCCTTTTAACGCATAAATTAGCAGCTTGGCATTTAGTCGCGATATCTCAATTCCAAGTTCATCTAAAGTGGATTCGTCTGCTCCCGATGATCTAGCATGAGAAATAAAATATCGTGCAATCTTTCCGCCTCCAGCAACTATTACTGGTTGGTGTGTTTTGCTTTTCTTTACAAAAAATGTTGCATAATCCTTCAACACCTTTGTCTGATCCATACTAAACACTTGACCAGAAAGTTTGATGACAATTCTCTTTTTCATTATTTCAGATCACCAAGTATTGATTTGGCTGCAATTTCAACTTTCTTTCGATTTTTTGCTGGTGTATAAACCCTTAAAATTTTCATAAACCCGGACATTACCGAAACAAGTTGGATATCTGAAATTTGTATTTCTTTCGCTTTTGTTTTATTGTTATCCACCTCCAAGAGAATAATTGATTTAGACTCCTTTTTTGATGGAGATAATGGAATTGAAGATGTGTTAGAACTGTCAACAAAAATTTCGTTAATGTCTACTTTGGAACTTTTTGAAAGCTCTTCTCTAATATCTTGCATACGCTTTTTTGTTATCGTACTTTTAGTTAGAGTCAGTTCAAAGACTGATTTGAATAAATTCCTGTTTTGATAATCTGTAGCAATTTTTTTTGCGGTTTTTAGTTTAGAATTATGTTCAGGTAGATTTAGTATCTTTGAGAGAATTACTTCGTCAGACAATTTCAGATAATCATCAAGGCTCATTGAGGTAAGATTAAGCTCTTCTTCTGCTAGATCCATTGACTCTAACAGCATCACTTCACCAGCCCTAACTGTCTTATGAAAATAGACAGCCTTGAACATCTGATATCTAGATGTCATCATAGTTTCAAAATTTACCAGTGCTGACTTGTCAAGTGCAAGTTTGTTCTTGTATACGTCTAAAGAATGCGTCAGCCTATTGTGGTCAATCTTTGCATGTTCAGCGCCAGTAAAGTATCCATCCCTAAGCAGATAATCCATAATGTCAGCGCTTAATGCACCAGATATTATTTCATTCAAAAACTGTAATTTCGAGTCACCGAAAGCCACTTTGGTTATGAATCTCTTATCGTATCCATTTTTTGAAATCAAATCACCAATCTTTGTCTTTAGTATGATCTCCTTTCCTATGTCTTCATGGGAGTGTTTTTTCTTTTGTAGAAGTTCCTCAAAAATATGTGAAAATGGACCGTGCCCTATGTCATGTAACAAACCAGCAAATCGTAAATTTTGAACATCATCAACAGAAATTAATCCCTTTTCATAAAGTGCGTGACCGGCCATCGAAGCAATGTGCATTACTCCAAGGGAGTGTTCAAATCTGGTATGCTGCGCACCGGGATAGATTAAATGTGCGCCTGAAAGCTGTCGTATTCTTCTTAGCCTCTGAAAAATTGATGTGTCTATGATCTTCAGCTCGCTATCATAAACTCTAACAAAATTATGAATTGGATCAATGATGTCAAGATGTTTCTTTTTCATGATGTTATTTTTTTGAAAATAATTTTGAGAACTTCCTTGTGAATTTCTTGCTTGGTGCCTGAAGCATTAACTATCTTCCATCTATGCTTTTTTGCTAACCTGCGATATATCTGAGATACTTTTTTTGAAAAATCCTTATTTTTTTCAAATCTATCTCTTTTAGATTTTTTGCGTGAAAATGAATCACTTTGCGAAGCATCCAAGACAATAACAAGATCCGCCTTTGGAAGACCTTCTTCCAGTTTTTGTAACCACTTTTCTTTCAAGCCATTTGCGATACCATAAACAAGATTAGAATGATAGTATCTGTTCATTATTAAAACAGAGTTTTTTGCAGCAGATTTTTTAATCTCTTCTAGTTTTTCGTGTCTGTTTGCTGCATATAGATAATGAATAATTTTGGGTGGAAATTTTCTTTTACCATGAAGATAACTATTGATTTCTTTGCCAATGACAGTTGAATAATCAGGAAAATCAAATACTGCTGTTTTGATTTTTTGTGCTTTTAGTGCCTTGGCTAGCATTGTAGTTTGTGTTTTCTTTCCGGCCTGATCAGTACCCTCAAGCGCAATAATCATATTGTAAAATTAACACCTCAGGATTAAATATCTATCAAACTTTATAATGTAAAAAAAATAGGTGATCAAAATGGGACTAGTCAAGCACGTTGCTAAGGAATTTTTTAAGGAGATAGATGACAAATCGAGAGAATTTTTTGAGTTTGTATTGCCTCCTATTGACCTGCATGAAGAAAATGATAATCTCATTGTTACAGTCGATATACCTGGCTTTGAAAAGAGTGACATCAAGGTTTCAATGAATGGTAACGTGTTGTCAATCAACGCAGAAAAAAAAGATGTGGCGAATGGCAGAATCATAATGAAGCAACGTCCACGTGTAATTGACAAGAAAATGAGGCTGCCAATAACTGTTAAAGAGGGAGAAGAGAAGGTGAACTCTGCAAAATATGTTGATGGCGTACTAACAATTGAAATCCCAATCACAAAGAAGGGAAAAGAGATCTCGCTAGATTAACGATTTCTAGATGCTACAAATATTCCCATAATTGCTGCAGACGCAATCATTCCAATCATTCCAATGGTTTCGTTTGACTGGAACAGGAATGCAGAGCCAAAAAACACAGCGCCAGACAAAATACTTCCTGACAATAACATATTCGAACTATGCTTATTTTTTTGCTGCAGAACACGGTTCTCATCCATGAATTTTTTTATCTCCGGCGCAATTGTAAGAGTGTCATCAAGTGTCTTTGCAAACCTTTTGAATGAATGTTTGATCTCCTCTATGTATGCATCCTTGATCAAACTTTCCTCTTCTAGAATTTGTCTTAGAACTTTGATGAACTTGAAATCAACCTTATGGGTGTGATAGATTCCCTCGATGATTGTTGACATTCTAAGATACAATGCAAGATGTTTTGGAAGCTTGAATGGGAATTTTGACATTGTCCTGTTGGCTAAAGCCATCAACGCTTCAACTTCCATCTCGTCTGGCTTTTTGCCATACATTGATTTTATAGACATATCAATTCCTTGCTCTATTACTTCTCGGTTAAAGTCAGGTGCTAACATTCCAAGCTCATCCATTGCGTTTACAGTTCTTGGAGGGTTTTTTTCCACAAGGGCAAGATAAAGGCGTACAAGGCGTAATCTAGTCTCATCATTTAGCCTTCCAATCATTCCAAAGTCATACAGGATTAATGTTCCATCATCCTTGACTGATATGTTTCCCGGATGTGGGTCTGCATGGAAGATAGAATGTCGCAAAAGCATCGTAAAGAAGACTTTGTGTACGTCGATGACTAGTTTTTGCCTATCAATTCCATTTTTATCAAGCTCCTCAATGTTGGTTATCTTGATTCCCGGAATGTACTCCATTGTGAGAACATTCTTTGTTGAATAGTCGTCATGAACCTCCGGAATTACTACGTTATCGTATGCCTCCATATTTTTTTTTATTTTCTTTAGATTTTCAGACTCCTTGGAATAATCCATTTCCTCATGAATTGACTCGCCAAACTGTTTCATTATCGGAATGATTGAGAACCTCAAGTTTGGGTCAACGAACTTCATTGCAAAAGGAATTATCTTCATCAAAACTTTGAGATCTTTTTCTACTTGTTTTTCAATTCCTGGTCGCTTTACCTTGACTATTACTTGTTGTCCGTTCTTTATTGCTAGATGCACTTGACCAAGTGATGCCCCAGATAATGAGTTTTGATCCAGCTCATCAAACTTTTCTTCAATCTTACCAATGTCTTTCTCAATTATTGGTCTTACTTTCTCAAATGAAACAGCCGGTACACTGTCTTGTAATTTAGATAATTCCTCAAGATAGGGCTGTGGTAAGATGTCTGCACGTGATGAAAGCCACTGCCCAAACTTGATAAAGACAGGACCAAGTGAGATGCATGTGTTTAGAACTCTTTGTGCGTTTCTTCGAAACCTTTTCTCATCAATGTCTTTTCCTTCCTGTGAGATCCAAAGAATGCGGTCCTTTCTTAGAGCTAGTATTGCCGGAATCAGTTTGATGAACACATGAATCGTTCTTACAAGTATCAATGTCTTACTCCCTTAGTTTTTTTGAAATAATGTATGATGCATACCCTGTCACCAAAGAAGCGATCAAGCCAGAAAAGATTGATGATTGTTTTGTGCTTTTGTTTTTGTTATAAAGATAAGACCCAACCTTACTGCCCCCAATAATTGCGCCAGCCAATCCAATTAGTACTTCTGGAGCATCCCAAACCAAATGACGTATTGGATCACTTCTCGGGTCGTACTTGTCCATGTGGACAGTATACTTGTCATCATATTCACGTATGTGCAAGTTTCCATAACGATATTGTTTTTTTGCGCCCTTTTTGTCGCCAAGCTTAGTCTCTTGTGCTCCTTCCAACATGAATTGTCTTAGGTGCTTTGGGACTTCAATTTCTTTCATTTTGATGATCGAGTATTTCTGTAATTGCTTATATTATTAGCTGGGCGATCTATGCCATTTTGGAAATTAATGTTAATAGAAAGCGGAGAAAGAGATAAGTCAATCAAGATAATCTTAATCTGACTGTCTCTTTTCCATGGTACCTCTTAAACACATACTAAAAAACATTTCAGCTAACAAATACTCAGCCTAGTACGCATAAAGAATGTGTCATGTGTGTCTAGGATTCTGTATTTTTACTAATGTATGGAATTTTCCCTTTTTTGATAAATGGAATCTTGCCTTTGCTGTATAATTTATAGCCAATTGCAATCACAATTGCTAGAAAAATTAATCCACCTATCATCGAGCCATAATCAGTGTTATCCTCAAATGGAACGATTGTAATCGTGGTATCATACGTAACAGTATGTTCGTCACGAACTGCGTCTTTGTATGAAACTATGATCCTAACGTCATGTTCTCCAAAACTAAGCAAGCCGTTAGATTCTATTGGAACGTTAAACGGAACCGGTGAATCAGGCTCTATCTCATCTATGTATTGAGAAGACTCCTTGATGTTAGAATCACCTCGTGGCAGTAATTTAACAAATCCAAACAAACCATCAGCATTTCCTTCGTTTAGTATTTCACCAATTACCGTCTTCTTTCCTGACAGTTCGATTACCTTCACCCCATAAATCGACGGTTTGATCAAACCGTTAATGTAAAGATCTGCAACTCTTGTCAGCGATTGTTTATCTCCATGTGCATTGGAATAAGTTATCTTCATGGGAATACGTAGTGGCTCGTTTTTCAAACTTTCTGGAACAAACACATTAAATGAAAATGTCTTCGCAGAGTTTGGATCAATGTTTCCTATTTTCCAGTGATTTTGATCAAAAATTACTTTCTCTACATTTGTAGTAGATGTGCTTGCAGAAGAAATTGATGTGCCTGTGTTTTGTAATACAACATCAACGTTTGACAAGGTGGCAGAACCATAATTCGAAATTTCTAAGGTTACATCATTCTTTGTGATTGAGGTTATCACAGGAGTGAGAGATTTGAGATTTAGAATGCTTTCTCCTGGTAAAGTAAAAGTAAACTGAAATGAGTTCTCTCTTACCCCAGATGATTTTAATCTTGAATAGTCTATTTCTACAGAGCCGGGATAAGTTTTGATTAATGCACCGTCAGATATGTCTAGATAAAATGTAAGATGAAAATTGCTTCCTAGCGTTGCTTTTGCGTTACTATCTGCAAGAATTGGATAGTTTATTCCCTGTGGTGAATGGAAGTATGTTGGTACAGATAGCTGTCCTTTAATGCCAACTATATCGGCTGTAGATATGTTAGCAAATTCTACCGTAAATGGAACATTTTTGTCACCAGGCCCAACTTCCATTTTTTCCGTTGAAGTCCCAAAGTAAGCGTCAAGCAATTTTACTCCAACTATGCCTGATCGCAAAATTCCCTGCGCAGGTTTATCATCTAATTGTCCATATGCATGAAATACTGGAATGCTACAAACTAGCACCAATAAAAAGGCAAATTTTGCAAAACTCATTATGCAACAACCTCCAGCTCTGTGGTGTGTTCTCCTTCAAATGCACGACCATCCTTAATCGTAATAACTCGATCAACGTCTCCAAACTGTGCTCTCTCGTGAGTCACAACGATGAAGGTCTGCCCTAGATCCTTTGCCATTTTCTTCATTACTTCAACGACGTTTTTTGCAGTAACAGAATCCAAGTTTCCCGTGGGTTCATCTGCTAAAACTATTGTTGGATTGTTGACTAGCCCGCGCGCAATGGCAGCTCTTTGAGCCTGACCACCAGAAATTTTGTTTGCCCTTTTGAATAATTGATCTTTCAAGCCAACTTTTTCAAGAATCTCCTTTGCTTTGTCACTGGTTGGAGAGTCTAACTGTATTTGGCTAGGAAGAAGGACATTTTCTAATACAGTAAGATCAGCCAGAAGATTGGAAAACTGGAAAACAAAGCCTAGTTTTTCATTTCTAAATGCAGAGATCTCGTTATCAGTCAAGTCACTTGTGTCAAATCCATCTATCAGAACTCTCCCTTCTGTTGGTCTATCCAATAATCCAACCATGTTTAGTAAGGTAGATTTTCCGGAACCAGAGCTTCCTATAACCAATACAAATTCACCCTTCTTTACAGAAAATGAAACGTTGTCAAGTGCTGTAACCTTGGTTTCTGCTTCACCGTAGATCTTGGTCAAATTTTCTAATTGTAATGCAACATCAGACAGATCTCATCGCCTCCACTGGTTGTTTTTTCGTAGCACGATACGAGGGATATATTGACGCAATCATGGCCAAAATGAATGCAAGGAAAGCTGTCTCGCCGATTTTTTGCCAGTTGTAGTTAACCTCTAGTGCCAAACTGCCCTGAAACTCCATGTTTGTTATTTTGGCATAGGTAGTGTAACCCAGACCCAATGCGGTACCTGCACCAGCACCCATTGCACCAATAATCATTCCCTGCATGATGAACAGAATCAAAATGTCTTTGCGTCTAGCGCCAATGGCTCGCATAATGCCAATTTCCCTTGTTTTGCTGTTTACCAACATCATTTGTATGGTAAGGATGGCAAAGGCGGATGACCCCATTCCGAAATAGCCAATTAAATTAATCATGGCAATTCCAGATCTAAATCCTGCAAGAGTTGATTCTGCAGATTCCTCAATAGTTTCAGCCCTTAGGTTATCATTTGGAAATGCCTGTAAGAATTGGTTTTTAATTTGTTTTGCGTCATAAGGGCTTGCTGATTCTTGCAATCTAACCATAATTGATCTTGATTCACCTGACCTATCCAACATGTCACGCAAAGTGTCTATGTGAATGATGACGCTTCTGTCAAATCCCTGTCCGCCCGCAGTTCCAGAAATGCCAGTTACAACGAACCGCTTTTTTTGGTCGATGCCCCATTGGTCTGTTACAGTAAGTTTTACACTATCACCAACCCGGACTGGTTTGCATTCATCTGTGTCGATATCTCCTGTTACTGTAGGATCAGTTCCGCTAGACATGAAAAATCCGCCTTGGGAACAACCTCCAAGATCAGATGCAACTGATTCTCCAACAACAATTGAATTGCGAGCATAGACGTATTGCCCATCACCCACCGTTTCGTGGATAGTTGATGTCCTAATGTCAGAAATGGGATCAACACCAAGAACTGGTACGTTAAACTTCTCATGTTGCTGTCCTAAAATTCTAGTCTCTGCAGTTGCCGACGCTTCTAACCTCGGCGTTGCTGCCTCAACACCTGGGATTCGTTCAAACCAATTAATTAAAACAATGTCTGATTTTTCAATTGTAGATCTCTCTTCGTCATAAACGTAAATGTCTCCAAAACGGTAATCCGACATGTCACGGATTATGGCGTCATAGATTCCCTGAAAAATTACAAAATTTACATTGATTACTAAAATTCCAATCGAGACGGCCAGCACTGCCCCAATCAAGCTTCCCTTTTTGTTTACCAGCATTCTCTTTGCCAGATGAAGTCGGTAATCCATGTACAAAATTTAATTGTACAAAATATAAAGGATTTGTACCATAGTGCTAACATATAAGACATAATTAACTATAATAACCACTAATTATCATATACTTACATTGAAACTTAACAAATTAGACAATTATGATATGAAAATTCTCGGAATTTTAACTATCAACTGCAGAACGCCAGACAGACAGATTGGTAAGAAAGTTGGCTTGTCAGGTGTGTCAGTAAAATCACGAATATCTAAAATGGAAAGGGCAGGAGTTATTCAGAACTTTACCATGAAGGTGGAACCACCATCTTTGGGGTACAGTATAATCTACTTGATCGTACCAGGTGACGATGAGGCTGACATAGTCAAAAAACTGAAACTGATTGGGGAGCCATTTTTTGTTGTACCTTGCCTTGGTGACATAACGGCCTGCGGGATTGTGGTTGAAAAAGACGTGGAACAAAAGACGGAACTAGTGAAAAATCTCATTAGCAATGCTAGGATTGTTCTAACCTTGGATCCAAAAGAATCTGAATTTCGGGCGGACCTGACCAAGACGGACTTTAAGATTCTTGAACAGCTGTTGAAAAATCCAAGGGAAAAAATTGATTCCATTTCCAAATCCGCAAAACTGTCGGCAAAAACCGTTACAAGGGCTATTGAAAAATTTGAGGCAAATCCAGCTATCCAGTTTACCATAATCTATGACCCAAGGAAACTGGAAAAATTCATTGCGTTTGCACTCCTTGCGATGGTGCAAAACGATACCAAAAAAGTTCTAAAAGAAATAGAAGCTGGATTTGGTGACTATTTCTGGCAAGTTCCATTCACTGCCAAGGAAATGCTGGTTCTATTCATGTACAGCGATAACATCTACAATGCGGACATAATGCACCACAAGATCAAGTGTACTGACGGGGTTGCCTTTACGGAAGTGTTTTTCCCAAAAAAAATAACGATGCCAACAAACTGGATAAGCAATTCGGTCAAAAATGCGTCAAGATCTATGAAGTTACATGTACCTATAGAACAATGAAAAAAAAGACAGTCTACAAAGGAAAACCAGTCAGCATTGATGTTTATAATCTGACAGTAGAAGGACGGAAGGTTCGCCGTGAGTTAATTCAGCATCCAGGCGCTGCTGCAATTTTGGCATTTGATGAAAATGGTAAAGTCATTTTAGTAAAACAGCATAGATTCCCCCATGGCTACATTCTGGAAATTCCAGCAGGCACACTTGAAAAACGTGAAAAGCCAATCAGCTGTGCGTACCGTGAGATAATTGAAGAAACTGGGTATGAAGCGAAAAAAATGACCAAATTGATTTCCTATTTTCCCTCAGTTGGCTACAACAAAGAGGAAATCCATATTTTCGTTGCGTCTGGCCTGAAAAGGAAATTTGAGTTAGAGTTGGATAATGATGAGTTTATCACAGTAGTAAAAATGGATATTAAGAAACTAATAGGCATGATCAAAACCGGAAAAATAATTGACTCCAAAACAATTTGCGCAGTTATGATTTACGCTGCAAAGAAAAAACTACTGTAATTTATCTTCGATAAGTTGGCTGGACCAGATCGGATATATCTGACCAAGACTGCGCAATTTTTTCAAATATGTAAATCAAGTCCAAGAATGCAATCGGCGTCTGCTTTTTGTGTTCAAGTGATAAGCGAGTTTTGGAAATTTTGTCCTGATACTGCTTGTGTAATTTTATGGCCTCTATTGCCAGAGAGCGGTTATTCGTGATAAATGCATCAATTGACTTTTTCTGGATTTTTTCAATGTCCTTTGCAATATCGTATATTTTCTTCTGATCAGTGCCCGATAGGGAAGTACCCGATATGGATTTTGACAGGTCAACGATTGTGTCACCGGCTGTCTCAAGAATGTTCCCAGCTATCCTGTAATCCAAGATGTCTATGTTTTCCAGGTTAAAAATTCCAGCCAGCCTCCTGTCAACCATGGTGCTCCTGATGAAGCGGACAAGGAGGAAATACTGCCTGTTTATCTCATCATCACGATTTGGGATTGTCTGAAGGTTTGTACTATCGCCTGTTGTTAAAGCAGATAGTGTCTCATCAAACATGCCAAGCGCGATTGAACTCATCCTTTTGAAAATTGTCTTCGGGTTGAGCGACGTCTCGTCAAGCAGGAATTGACCTGTAATGTTTGATGCGTCCTCGTCCAGAATTTCCATGCCAACAAGCCTCCTCATTGATTCGCGTATTACTTCCCTGTCTTTTACCGAGATTGTAGACTTGCCATTAATCCTGATAATGTCATATCCAAGCAGGTATGCACCAGTGATGTTGGCAGCTATGTTTTCCTCTCCTGAAAGCGGATACTCTATCTCAATCTCCTTGGATAGTTTCTTGCCCTCACCTGCTGTGATGGACAGACTATTTTCTAAAGTCTCAATCTGGACCTGTGAGCTCTTCTCTAGATTGTGGTCATCTATCCACTGCTTTGGAAGCGAGACTAAGATGCTGCTGCCAATCTTCTGCAGGCGTCGCGTAAATTTAGACAATTTAAACTAGTTTAATTAGTATAAGCCATATTCTTATATTTTTACTTTAGTTTAAATCGATCCATGATGGCAAGCGCATTTTGCCCAGCCCACATTACAGGCTTCTTCAAGGCGGAGCTTGAGGGAAATGATCCAAACCGCATTGGTTCATTGGGTGCTGGATTTTCAATTCAAAAGGGAGTAAAAACAACAGTCATTCTAAGTTCTAGGAATCCTAACAATGCTACAAAGTTCCATATCCAAATCAAGGGATTCAAGACTGGTGACGTCCGAGTTTCTGAATATGTGCTGAACGAGTTTCTTGTTGGCAATGACGATTATTTTGTTGATGTGATTCACGAGCTGGATGTGCCCGTAGGATATGGGCTTGGCTGCAGCGCAGCAGTTGCACTATCATTGTCACTTGCACTGAATCAGGCACTCAATACCGGCTACACAAAAACTGAGGCGGCGCAGATCGCTCACTTGGCTGAAATAAGATGCAAGACTGGCCTTGGTGATGTCTTGGCATCATATCATGGTGGGTTCGAGATTCGTACCAAATCTGGTGCACCTGGAGTGGGCGAACTTGAAAAGATAGATCCCAAGGAGAAGTTAGATGTACTGGTAGTCTGCTTTAACCCGATCTCTACCAAGAAGTTTCTGGGCGAGAAAATTTCCCTAGTCAATGGATTGGGAGGCAAGATGGTTCAGGATCTGATCAAGTCCAAGGACATAAACGAGTTTCAGGATAAATCGATGAAATTTGCAAAATACATCAAGGTCGTAACCCCAGAAATGGAAAAGGTGGTTAGTGAGCTTCGTAAAAATGGTATAAAATGCGGCGTTGCGCTGTTTGGCGAGACCATCTTTTCATTGGTGCCTTGCAGTAAAAAAAAGAAGGTTTTGCAAATCTTAGAAAAATACGATGGTTTCGTTTTGTCTTCAAAGATTGATGATTCCGGCGCTAGGCTAGATTAAAGATTTTTGTGGTGGTTTGTTGAATATTCCTAAATCTCATCCGCGTTTTGTTTCTCTCAGTATACGCGAGAAAATTGTCAGGGGGTACAATGACGGTCTTGTTGCAAAAGAAGGTCTTTTGGCACACGGACGTGGGGAGGCATTTGATTATCTGGTGGGAGAAAAAACCAGTAAAACCGCAAAGGTTGCTATCAAGGCAGCTGCAGCCAAACTGCTTTCCGCCCATAATCCGGTAATCTCGGTAAATGGAAATGTGGCAGCACTTTGCCCAAAAGAGGTAGTTCAGTTGGCAAAAGCTACCAAAGCCAATATTGAGGTAAACCTGTTCTACTATGATGAGGCTAGGAAGAAAAAGATTGAAAAATCACTGAAAAAGGCTGGTGCAAAGCAGGTTTTAGGCACAAATCCAAGGTCATATCGCAAAATTGGCGGTCTAGACAATCCTAGACGCATAGTGGACAAGGATGGAATTTTTGTGGCAGATGTTGTGCTGGTTCCACTTGAAGATGGAGATAGAACTGAAGCGTTGAAGAAGATGGGAAAAACTGTCATTACATTTGATCTTAACCCACTTTCCAGAACTGCACAGAAAGCGGATATTACAATAGTGGACAATGTCATCCGTGGAATGAGGCTTCTCGTCTCGGCTTGTAAGAAATCAAAACCAGCAAAAACCAGCTTTAACAACAGAAGGGCTTTGTCCTCTGCAGTTTCAGAAATCAAGGATAATTTGAGGAGGAGAGGATCACTTGCGTAAGACGGTAAATGACATCATAGCAAAAAAGGGCAGCAAGAAGATCTCCGTAGTTACCAGCTATGACTATACTATGGCAACGCTTTGTGATCAGGTCGACATTTTGCTTGTGGGAGATAGCGCCGGAATGGTCATGCTTGGCTATGAAAATACTGCTCCCGTGACTATGGATGAAATGGTGTTGTTTACAAAGGCAGTCAGCAACGCAAGGGAAAATGCCCTCATCGTGGCTGACCTCCCAAACAAGTCATATGAAAATGAGGCTGATGCGGTGGCAAATTCTGAGCGGCTGATTAGGGCTGGAGCAGATGCTGTAAAACTGGAGGGAAGGCTTCCAGATATTATCAAGGCAATTATCAAGGCTGGAATACCTGTTATGGGTCATCTTGGGCTTTTGCCACAAACAGCCAAAAAATACACGGTTCAGGGAAAGACGGAAGAAGACGCCAAAACCTTATTGGCTGACGCTAGGGCATTACAAGAAGCAGGAGTCTTCAGTATCGTCTTGGAGATGGTAGCTGCTGAAACTACAAAGCACATCACAGAAGCAGTTTTTGTTCCAACAATCGGTATAGGCTGTGGAAAAGACTGTGATGGTCAGGTTTTAGTCATTCATGATATGTTAGGGCTTTTCGAGAAGATGACGCCGAAATTCGTCAAAAAATACCTCTCTTTGTCAGAAGAGATCAAAAAAGCCGTGGCTGAGTACGTAGAAAACGTCGAAAATCGTACATTTCCAGCTGAAGAGCATACTTTCCATATGGAGGTCCAGAAATGACCAAACATCCATCCCTGGACATTGTGGAAAGCTATGGCACTGAGCTTTCTGGAAAGAAGGTTGTACTGTGCGTTGCTGGCTCGGTTGCAGCATACAAGTCAATTGAACTTGCAAGGCTGCTGATGCGACATGGTGCCAATGTAAAATGTGTAATGAGTGGTGCCAGCACAAAGCTGATCAAACCAGATTACATGAAATGGGCAACTGGAAATCATGTCATTACAAAACTCACTGGAAACATGGAACACATTGATCTTGCGGATTACAAAAGGTCTGACCTGATTATCGTTTATCCTTCAACTGCAAACACTTTGGGCAAGTTGGCAAATGGTATAGATGATACACCAATCTCCACAGTGCTCACTGTAGCATTTGGCTCAAAGACTCCAATATTGATGGGTCTTGCCATGCATGCATCGATGTATGAAAATGCTGCAGTTCGCAAGAACATGCAATTTTTGAGAAAGAAGGTGGATTTCGTATCTCCGCAAATGATAGAGGGAAAGGCAAAAGCACCAGAACCAGAGGATGTACTAGACTTTGTTTTGACCAAGTTTGGACAGTCAAAAAAGTTGAAAGGAAAGAAAGTCTTGATTACGGCAGGTCCAACAATTGAGAAGATTGATCCTGTACGTGTCATGACAAATATCAGTACTGGAAAGACCGGAACCTTGTTGGCTTCAGAACTAGTCTCAGCAGGTGCCAAAGTGACCCTAGTTTATGGACCTGGAACTGCCGAACCGCCAAAAGGCGCCAAAATCATTCATGTAAAGACGGTTTCAGAGATGTTTAGTGCAGTCAAAAAGGAACTTAGGAAGAAATTTGATGTTGTGATACTGGCTGCTGCTGTGTCTGATTTTATCCCAAAAAACTCGAACTCGAAGATTAAGAGCAACAAGGGCACTATCATCAAACTTACCAGAGCCCCAAAGATCATAGATCATATCAAAAATATCCACAAGGGAATTCTCATAGGTTTCAAGGCTGAAGCCAATGTATCGAAAAAAGAGCTTGTTTCCAGGGCAAGGAAGAAACTAAAGGAATCTGATGCTGACATGATGATAGCCAATGATATTGGTTCCAGATACAATAACTCTGACTATAATGAGGTCTTTCTGGTAGACTCTACAAGTGTGGTAAAAACCGGTCGTAAAACCAAGGCTAAGATTGTAAAAATTATCCGTAAAAATATTGAAAAAAATCTTAACTAAAACCGAGTGATGATGATATTATGGTAGGACCACAAGACGGCGGATTCGGATTTGACCAATCTAAAAAATACTCATCTGTTGACAACCTAGAAAAAGTATGCGTTCAGTGCCAAGCTGGCCAACACAGAAATTGTCTGGCAAAAACAAAGAAGCAGTCAAGCTGTGATTGCGAGCAATGCCTAATTTTCGACTAAATTATCGTACAGATGAGAAATGACCAAGCAACCTCTGTTTTCTGCCATGACGACAGACTTTGATGCTGACATAAAAAATTTCAAGGATATACTAAACGAGTTAGAGCTCAAGACGCATGTAAAGAACGGATATAAGTTTAGTCCTGATGCCAAGATGGCTGCCGGCTGGTGGTTTTTTGAGATTTACATGGAGCAGGAATTTGCTAGAAAAATAATCGAAAGTGATCTGATCAATAAAAAAAAGGGACGCGACAGAATCCTCAAGTACATCGAGGAGCAATTGAAGAAAAGAAAGTCCAAGGCCAGAATCAGATTCTTTGACGATTATCCGCTGATGCGCAGGTACTGGAGCTGGTTGATGAAATAGAGCTCAAAAAGCCCAAAATAGAGCTCAAAAAGCCCAAAATAGAGCTCAAAAAGCCATAAATTAATGTTAAAAACTAAACAAACCACTTGAACAGTAAAACCATCAAAATGATGCCTGCCACGACAAGAAAATAAAACGCAGGCAAGTTCTTTGGTTTACCAGCAGAAAAAAATGACTTTCTGCCGCTGTCAGGTTTCATAACATTATAACGCATGTATGACATTTATCATTTCTAGAATGCCATACGGATACGACAAGACGAGAACGGAAAGAAGATGCAAGGATTGTAACAAACTGCTTTACGTTTTTGAAACTGGAGAATTCTGTATAGAGTGTTCACGAAAACAGGCAAAGACTTGATCAGTATATTTACAAACAAGATGAATAGAGAAAAATTATGAC
This sequence comes from Nitrososphaerota archaeon, assembly GCA_018263495.1. Classification (GTDB taxonomy): domain Archaea; phylum Thermoproteota; class Nitrososphaeria; order Nitrososphaerales; family Nitrosopumilaceae; genus Nitrosopelagicus. Next base: position 12,553 of record JAANXC010000038.1, on the reverse strand, counting down.
CGAACCAGAAATACCACAAAAAAGACCATACCCAATGCAAGTTGAAGCAGGAAAAGAATATCATGTTTGTATGTGCGGAAAATCTCAAAACCAGCCACTATGTGATGGTTCTCATGCAGGATCAGGTCTTGGACCAAGAATTCTCACAGCTACAGAAGATGGATTTATTGCGTTTTGCGGATGCAAGCACAGTAAGGATGAAACCGGAAAGTGTGACGGAACTCACAGCTCACTGTAGCCAGGTATATTGTAAAAAGAAATTATTTTTTCTTTAGCCAATCCCATTCAGGACGCTCATCATCATCGTCTATCATAATTGGCTTCAAACAAATTCTGATTTTTATTTCAGCTAATAAATTTCACTATTCTAGATACACTATAAAATTATTAATTTTTTTTAATCATTTTTAGATCGTCTAACAATATCGCGTAAGTCTTTTACAAGAAGCCGTAAACATCTACTGCAGGTGAACCAATACTTGCCATTGCATTCGTCCGTTTTTTTCATATCCTACCAGAAATTACCGATTTAATATTTTTTTAATTTCTTCCAGCTTCTGGTCAATTATTGTATCCTCTGGATTATCTTGAAATCTAATAATTTCAATAATTTCATCTATTATTCGTAAAGATTCTGCGATGTTTTCCTTGTAAGATTCGATTTTTTCCTTATCGTTCATGCTTGCCTGATCAATTCAGAAAGTTGCTTGGTTTTTCCTTCCGGCAGTTCTGTAATTCCACCAATCAAGCTGTCTGTCATAACGCCCTTGGTCGCAAGTACTTTGGCAGCCATCAATGAAGTCTTTCCTGCCATGCAAACCAGCAATGGCTTGGTGTCACCTTCCAAGTCTTTGCTTAGTGATTCTGGAATTTGTTGGGTTGTCAACAGTTCCTGAGCGGTTCTCGCGTCTGGCACAGAAATCTTGCTTTTGTCGATGCCGAGAGATTTTGCAATTAGCTCTATTCCAGGTTCCTGTGGAGTATACTGGGCATGAATCCAAATTACTTTGTCATATTTGCCTGCGTTTGCTTCCTGTAGGGAGACCTGCATAGGACCTTCCTGTCCAATCGTTGCAAGGTTCTTTTTGTACTTTTCAATTCCGTCACAAATCATTGCTACAAACTTTCCGCCTCCTTCAGAGCTTGCCTTCTGCAAGATTGCATAAAGTTCGAGTGCGCTGCTTTCGCCCATATCATGACCTTTTTCTACAAAGAACTTTAGGAGGAGTTTTGCCTTCTCCCAATCCATTTCTTGCTGTTCAGCGTATATCTCAGGATCATATAACGTCAAGCCGTCTGCATTTGCTTTTGTCCTAATTCCTGCAACGTCTTGATTGGTAGGTGGAAATATTACGTATACTGACTTTTTTCCATATTTTTCAGAAATGTATTTGCTCAAACCGCCAGACGTTCCGCCCGTACCAAATGTACAAAAGATATTGAAATTTTCTAATGAATCTCCATTTTCATGCAGTTGTTGGTCAATCTCAGCTGCTGTAACAGTTCTATGCGCCTCAATGTTTAGTTGATTATCATATTGTGCTGGACAGAAGAAACCGTAACTCTTGGCAAGAAACTTTGCCAAGTTTATGATGTCTTGTTTAGCTAAAAGTGATTCTATCTCAGAAATTTCTTTATCAAAAATGTCAGTGTCAAACCCAAGATTAGATAATTGTGAACGAATGTTGGCAGCAGTTGCTTTTGCAACCATAAGATCTTGCTTGCCTTCCATTCCTGGTGCAGGGCAAATGTCCATGTCAAGATCTATTGTGCGTGTATTCCCGTTTCTTAACTCCTCAAACACTCCTTCCTGTAATTTTCTTGAAACAAGTGCAATTACATTTAGCCCAAGTTTAGATAATAGTCCAAGTGCTATACCAAAGTTGCCTGATGTGGCTTCTATTACTGTCTGACCGCTCTTGAGCTTTCCTGTAACAATGGCGTCATGGATGATGTTGGCTGCGGGTCTAACTTTAATCGAGCCAGTTAGCAAGGTAGAATCCATTTTGCCGAAAACCTTCAGGTCTGCGTTGTCAAGGTCCAGTTTGAAGACACTCTTTGCACATTCTTTGAAATCTGCAGTCATGTCAACAAGTGGCGTTGCATTGACAACCTTTGTCTCGCTTCCTTCTTCCAGATGTGGAACCTTGCTCCACACCTCTTGTTCAAAGCGCTCAAGCAGAGCGCTGTCAGTTCCTTCAGACATGTGATCAAAGAGATTCGAGGATCAATTTAGAGATTTAGACAGTTTTTATTGCTATTTTACGTGTAGGATTCATGGATTTCATGCTGGAGGAGGAACTGATTGACCTCTATACTTTCTGCCTGCAAAATCCAGATTCGCCGGAAGTAGAACAAAAAAAATCGCGAATTACCGAAGTTGGTAAGGAAATCTTTGATGATGGTGGAGTTGATGCCTTGGAAAATTTCTATTTTGCAATCTCAAATAGGATTCAAGGTGAGATAGAGAAGGACATAGCGCCTTTCCGTCCATTATGGAATGGCTTTTCTGACGAATGGAAATACTAGCCAAATTAAAAGCAAGCATCTCTTTAGAACATATAATGCTGAAAGAACTCTTGTCAGACATAATTAGTGTAGATGATGTTTTGTTGGTGGTAAAATCAAATGGAGCTACCAGCGAGATGAGAAGTAATTCCCTGAGTATAAGACAAAAAGATCAATGGATAACAATAGGAGATAACGACGGTCCATGCCATATGCACGTTAACCCTTACATGATAAAACATGCAGAGTTCGTCATGGAGGAAAAACCAGAACGTACCAGCTTCAGTGTCAGGTTTTTTGATAATGATGATGAAAGGATTCTCGCGTGTTTCTTTACAAAAATGTACGATGAAGATAAAAATCTCAAGTTAGAACGGAAAAAACTTTATGACGATTTGTTGGAAAAATATGGTCAAAAGATAGAGATCAAAAGGCTGATGAGTTCCTAGTCTTACTATCCTTGCTCAAATACACGGTATTCGCCAATTATTGAACTGCATTTACCGCATGTGTATTGACCTCTCTCTTTCAGAATCAATCCGTCTGCAACTGGCTCATTGGGACTTTCTTCGACCTGAATTTTAGGTGAGCCATCAAATTCAGACTCACACTTCTTGCAAAAATATTTCTGCATCTTTTGCTCCTCAAGTTTGCCAATTGGAGCAAGAAAACACTTGCCAACACCAAGGTCCGCTTTTTTTGCTTGTTCATCTGTAACGTCTGCAAAAATATGACCGCCAGAGCCATGAAGTTCTAGTACAACCAAATCAAACTATATGCAAAAACTAACTAATATCAACATTTACGGTGCCTAAATGAAAAACATAATAATGAAATTTTTATCGTAATTCAGTATGGAAGGTGATCCTACTGGCGGAATGTGGATTTATTTGATATTTCTAATAATTCCATTAGCACGAATACTCCCTCGTTTGCTACGCAAGTATAGGAACAAAAGTCCTGAACCTGAACCAGATGAGTTGTATTCTCAGAAAGGATTTTTCACAAATGAGAGAATATCAGAGCCGCCAAGATTTAGAGAAAATGAACCGCCAGAACCACAACCAAAGCCTGACAAGAAAGATGGCTGGGTGGGAAAAGATGATTTTTAGTGAAAAGATTAACTAAAAACTATGCTCATAAAGATCAATGAGAGTTTTGCATTTCTCAATTTTCATAATTTTAGTTAGTATTATGATCATTCCAAATGTATTAGCTAGTCATGATAGTGATAAACAATGGGGAACAGTCTCCGTTGACAAACCTGTATTAGAACTTCCTTACACAACGGCCAGTAATACACAATATGAAAAAATAAAAATTTTCGGAACTGTTGAAGAGCCGGGATCAGCTGCGTTTGTTTATATGACAATTTCAGAACCCGACGGCAAAACTTACCAAGTAAAGGTTAGAGCGGTTGCGGATACAAATGAGCAGGGACACTATGAAAATTTTATACTAATTTGCTGTAACAAAGCTGGCACATATAGTGCCTATGTCGAGTGGAGAGGATATCATATTGGAACCGCAACCATTGATGTTAGTGCAAAACCCAAATCACTGCCAACAGATACACTAACTGCAGAACCTGTAACTATCATTCCAAACTGGATCAAAACACATGCCGGGTGGTGGGCTGGCGGACAGATTAATGATTCAGCATATCTTCTAGGAATTCAGTATCTTATCAAAGAGAGCATAATGGTTATACCTTCCACTGAAAGATCGGAGTCTTCAGGATCACAGGAAGTTCCAGGCTGGGTTAAGAACAATGCAGGATGGTGGGCAACAGACCAAATTGATGATATTACATACATTTCAGGAATTCAGTATTTAGTCAATATTGGGATAATAGAGGTTAGTTAGAACACTAAATGATAAATATTGTGTGTGACCCCTTCAGGCAAAACGTCTTTTGGAGACTACCTCCAATTGCTTTACTGTGAAAGCTTTGATTTTTTTTTGTTTTGCGAGGCCACACTCTTTTAGTCGTTAGCTTTGTCAGCCATCGGCATGTACAATACTATATCATGATATTTAACAATGTAAGATAGTTGTTATCCCTGTCCTTCCACTACTGTTAGCGTTAGGGTTGAACGTATTTTGTCCATCTTCCTAAGATTTTGTGTGATGGTTTCTCTAAGCTTTTCGACTGTTTCCGCCTCAAGCTTTGCAGTTATATCGTAAGCACCAAAAGTTCCATGCACTTCCTTGACGTTTTCAAGTTCCTTCAGTTTACCAATTATTTCTTCTTCAGCACCCAATTCACAATTCAGTAAAACATATGCTTGTGCCATAATTCTAAGTTACATTCAAAGTATTTAATGCCATCATAATTCCTTTAGAATCAAGATTTCACCGTCAATTATGTTATAGTTTACCAGTGCTCTGTCTGGATCGAAGTCTACATGGGGTAACTCTTGTCTACATAAAACAAGATTGGTCTCTTTTGGTAATCTAAAATGCATCCTTGAACCAAGTATCACATCCTTTATTCTGGTTGATTTCTGAAACGTGGTTTCCCATGTTCCTTTTGATGTCTTTACATGGACTAGAACTTGATTTGCCATCAAAAAAAATACGCCCAAGAAATAAAATAGTGTTTAGTAGGCATAGTTTGTAATTCATGACTTTTACACATATGCCTAAAAGAGAAATTCCTGAAATTAAGCAGATAAAGGTTGATGATGTAAGGCACTATGAAACACCGGATGGTACTTTCATCAGTATCACATCACTTTTGAAGAATTACACGCCTGATGGCATATTATCGTGGAGAGAATCTGTTGGCGATGATGTTGCAGATCATGTGATGAGAACTGCCACCACTAGAGGAAACAAAGTGCATAAACTTATTGAAAATTGTTTATCAAACAAACCCGAAACTGACCTTGTTGGAAATCATGGTGTACTAGCAGCAGGTCTTTTTCAGTTAATGATACCGTCACTAGATAAAATTGATCAAATTAGAGTTTTGGAAAAGGCAATTTACAGTAAACGTTTACGTCTAGCTGGAACAGTTGACTGTATAGCAGAGTATGATGGTAAACTATCCATCATTGATTTTAAGACTGCGTCAAGGAAGCGTGATGAGATAAATGAGAACTATCTTGTGCAGGCTACATTCTATTCTATTGCCTGGGAAGAGCGTACTGGCGAAAAGATTGATCAGATTGTAATTCTTACCGTTACCGAAGACGGAGCACTCGATGTGCATAAGGATGACCCTTCTCTGTATGTTAAGAAGCTGGAAGAGATGATTGAAGAGTACAAAACTGGTAAAATAGGAGACCGATGAGGTTTTGGTATGGAAAAACATGAGGGATCGGCAAAAAGAAGCGTAGTGGTTAAGGCCAGCGTAGAAGCAGTCTGGAAAAAACTGAGCAAGATTACAAAACTAGATTGGTTGGAAGAACAAAAATCGTCTAAATTTTTGACACAAAAAAAATATGGTGTGGGTGCAAGAAGATTAATTTCTTTTGAAGACGGTTCTAACGTTGAAGAACATATTGTAGAGTGGTCTCCAAAAAAGGGTTTTTCTTACATTGCAATTACGGGATTGCCGTTACTGGCATATTTAGCAACTATCTCAATGAAAAAGACAAGCGATGGTAGGGTCAAAGTTACATGGCAATCTTACTTTATCAGTAATAAAAAGAAAAAAGAGTTTTTAGAGTTTTCTAAATTCTTGAAGCAGTTTTACACTAAATCATTGCAGAATCTAAAATCAGATATCGAAAGAAACTAGACCCTAGCTTTTATGGCAAGAACATCTGCAATTAACGTGCCATTTCTTGAACGGGTTCCTTGTTAGCGGAAAATTTTGGCCGTACTTTTGTGCCTTCAAATCTAAATTTTTATGCCAGCCCTTACAGTTCTCACAACTTTCAACTTCCACAAAAAACAACCTTCTACAAATTATATAATTTTTTTAACTAGCGTTTTTTCTGCTTGCTTTTTCTGCGATCAGCCTTTTGGTCCGCCCATCTCTTATGCTTTCCCCTTTTTCGTAACGCCATGATTTACCAGATTTTTCTGGCTTTATGAAGTTTGCAAAGTGTGTTTTGCCTAGAAAACGCCTGCCATTTCTGTTGATACAGTTGGCATGTCTTCTCCTCTCGCCCGCTGCTCTCTTTTCTGAGCGCGTTTGAGTGCTCTATCGGCTGTGTTTTCTCCATATTTATCACGCAAATATCTCATAAACACAGTTGACACGCGACCACTGTTTTCTGTCTTGTGGCAATTCAACTCTATCTCACAGTCCCAATCGTCAGGATGCTCTTCATGTACACTGATGTCTCTTACTTTACCATCAGAAAGATGGTCCGGATCGTACCAGTTGCTCATGGTTTCTCTAGAAAAAATTGTTAAAGTAGAAAAAAGTCGACAAAGATAGACAAACCAGTCTGTTTTGGTTTTGCTTTTTATGTCATAGAACAATGTCTCTTAATGTCTCCTAATTTCTGTCATTGGAAATTTGACGCTGCAAAGAAAAGAGGTCTGTTGATATTGTTTTAAGATACTTTAGGAGACAGTGATCAAATTACAATCAGGTCTTTCGTAAACTTGTGCATCACAGCTGCTCTGTCCTTTACTATTAGCGAGTCCTCGATGCGAACGCCGAACCTTTTTGGTATGTATATGCCAGGCTCGACTGTGATTGCCATGTCCTTTTTCAGCTTTTCCTTACTTTTGCCAGAAATGCTCGGATTTTCATGAACATCTAGTCCTATTCCATGACCAGTTGAATGAATAAAATGTGGTCCGTAGCTATGCTCTTCTATGATCTTTCTGCATGCATCATCCACTGATGCGCAGGTCTTTTGAGGTCTCACAGCTTTCAGTCCGATTTTTTGCGATTCTTTTACAATTTCGTAAACTGTTCTTTTTTCCTTAGAGATGGTACCGAGTCCAAACGTTCTGGTTGCATCAGACACATATCCTTTGTATCGCAAGGTCAAATCTACCGTAATCATATCACCATCTGCAAATTTTCTCTTGGTAACCTGTGCATGTGGAAGTGAAGAATTTGTACCGCTAGCTATTATCAATGGATTCAACGTGGAACGATAACCAGTATCAAATAGATCATTTGCGTTTGCAAATGACATCAAAATTGTCTGTAGTTCCGATTCCGTTCTGCCTTTCTTGATGGTTTGGGTGCAGAGCTCAAACATCTCATCTATAACAGAAGATGCTTTTTTCAAGATACGAATCTCTTCGGAATCTTTGATTATGCGTGAGTTGTAAAATGGATCAGAAGATTGTTTTAGTTTTGAAATTGATTTTTTTAATGACTGCATTACAGGATAGTTCTGACAATCGGTGCAGATTTTTTTCTTCTTTATGGTAGAAGCTAATGAAGATACAAGACCGCCCCTTTGCGAAGTTACAACATTGCAGTTGATTGAATCTTCCTTTGCCCTTTGTGCCTCTAGTTCTGGAGCAATAATCGTGGTTTTTCCGCCCTTTTCTAAAATGCCTATTGCCTCTCCCCAAAAGCCAGTCAGATAGAATAGGTTCTCAGGTTCAAACGTCACAAGAGTATCACAGTTGAGTGCGTTGCAGTATTTTTCCAGCCTTTTTCTGCGTGCCTTCATTGTTCAAAAAGATGTTTTTGTGAATTTATGTATGTTGCAAAGTTTGTATATGCATATTATTCTGTAAGTTTAATGGCAGAAAAGCAAGGGAAAAAGAAAGTTGTTGCATTGCTTTCTGGTGGATTAGATAGTACACTTGCTGTAAAAACAATGCAGAAGCAAGGCTTTGAAGTTTCAGCAGTTGCGATCAAGACACCGTTTTGTGATTTCGATTGTGGTAAAGGTTGTGGCTCTGAGATTAGAGGAAAGGCAGAAAATCTAGGAGTTAATCTAAAAACAGTTTATCTTGGAGACGAATACATTGAGATGCTAAAACATCCAAAGTATGGTTTTGGCTCTGGAATGAATCCGTGCATTGATTGCAGAGCAATGATGTTTGAAGCTGGTAAGAAACACATGGAAGAGATTGGTGCAGAATTTATTATTTCAGGTGAAGTACTTGGACAAAGACCTATGAGTCAGTTTGCACCCGCATTAAAAAAAATTGAAAAGCTGTCTGGCTTGGAAGGTAAAATTGTCAGACCATTATCTGCTGGATTGCTACCTGCCACAGATCCTGAAAAGAACGGTTTGATAAAAAGAAAAGACCTTGGCATGATAAGAGGTCGTTCAAGAAAAGAACAGCTACAAATGGCAAAAGAATTTGGTATTGAAGATCCACCCAATGCAGGAGGAGGTTGTCTCCTGACAGACCCAGCATTCTCATTAAGAGCTAAAGATTTGTTCAAACATATTGAAACACCAACAACAAACGACATAGACTTGTTAAAAATTGGAAGGCATTTTAGGCTGGATAAAAATGTAAAGCTGATTGTTGGAAGAAACAAAGATGAAAACGAGATGATCAAGGTACTGGCGTTACCGAATGACATCTTGCTTGAAGATAAAGAAAATGTTGGACCAACTGTTTTGTTAAGAGGTGACAGCATAGGTAAACATGTAGAGTTTTCAGCTAGTGTTACACTGCGTTACTCTGACGCACCAAAAAACAAAACTGGTATTGTTCTTGTTCACAAAAACGAAGATGGTAGAGAAATTTCTACAAAGCCTGCCGAAGAAACTTCATATATAAAATTGAGAATTTAGACATCAAATTACTATTTACTAGTAAAAAAATAAGAAAGACTTTATGAGAAGCTGATCGCAAGATAGCTGATGCAAAAGCAGGCAAATCCCACATATCTAAAGGCAATTACAATTAGAGACCCTAGTGATATCCACACAATCAAGGAGGATATCAAAAAAGGTATGATCCTAATCCTCCGCGTTACACCACTTGCTCACAAGGATGTTGAGAAACTGAGGAAGATTGTAGAAGAGCTATATGTAATCGCAAGAGATTCAGGTGCAGACATTGCACGACTTGGTGAAGAAAGAATTGTTGTAACTCCACCACGAATAAAAATTTGGAAGCCTGATTACGATCTAAAATAATTTAATCGCTTCTTGAACTTGTGGATAATGTGACGAAACTCTATACATTCTACGTATTGACATCGACAGATTTTCCGATTTTCTCTTTTCACCATGATTTACAAGAACGCGTCTTAGTTTAGGTCGTAGTCTGTGAACAAACGACATAAGCTGATTGTAGTCGCTATGTCCACTAAAACCATCAAGTCTTTCTGTACCGCAGTTTATCGAAACAACTTCAATTTTTCCATCTTTTCCCAATATTGAAACTTGTCTGGCTCCATCCATCACCCTTCTGCCTAGTGTACCATTCACCTGATAGGAGACAAACAAGATCTTGTTTTTTGTGTGTGGTGCAATGTTCTTAAAGTACTCAAGAACTGGTCCACCCTCAAGCATTCCAGATGTTGCAATAATAATACATGGCGAATTGTCTCGTAACGCTTCGTCCCTCCCGTCCTGATGTTCAATGTTTGTAAAGTATTCAGAATCAAATGGATTGTCATCAGTTTCTAAAATTTTCTTTTTGAGATCCCTTACTAGATATTCTGGAAAAGCTTCATGTATTGCAGTAGCTTCCTGTATCATTCCTTCCATAAAGACTGGAGCTTCAACAAGATCGCCAGATTTCATGTACTGATCGATAACTAACATAAGCTCTTGTGCCCTCCCAACTGCAGGTATAGGAATGAGAACCTTACCTCCCTCTTTGAGAACTGAATTGACCGAGGCGACGAATGCGGATTCAACTTCCTGTCTATCTGGTTGTATGTCTTCTTTCAGACCATATGTGCTTTCGATAAGCAAGGTTTCTACCCGTGGATAGTTTGTGTTGGCACTTTCAAGAAGCATGCTTTTGCCATATTTGATATCACCAGTGTACACAAAGTTGTGCTCGCCGTTGCCTATGTGAAAATGACACGTTGCAGAACCTAAAATATGTCCAGCATTTGACAGTACCAGTTTGATGTCTGGTGAGATATCAGTTACTGCCCCATAAGGAATAGTAACCGTCTGTCTCATCACTTGAAAGACATCTCTGTCTGCATACATCGGTGTTCTTCCTTGAGCTAGTGCAACCTTGATTGCGTCTAGCTGTATGAGATTCATCATAGGAAGCGTTGGTTCCGTGCAGAAAATTGGGCCCTTATATCCATACTTAAGCAGCACTGGCAAAAACCCCGAGTGGTCAAGATGTGCATGACCTATTACCACGGCGTCTAGTTCATCAAGAGTTATGTTTGCCCAGTCAAGACGCGGAAAAGATTCTCTGGGAGTGCGTGCGCCAGGGTTTATTCCACAATCAACCAAAACTTTGCTGTCAGGGGTGGTTAACAACATGCATGACCTACCAACCTGACCAAAACCTCCAAGTGTTAGCAGTGATACTTCAGATTTTTGTGCAAGACGCGGTCTGAAAATTTGTTCGCCAACTTGTTTGAGGTGCTTTACCCTATCAGATGATGAAATTTTAAGCTGGTAGTTTATCGACTTGATTGTGTTTGATGGTTTAGTTGTAGATTTTCTTATACGTGGCTTCCAGCCTGTTTTTTCAGCAATTTCAGCATGGTTAAACTCTTCAGCATTTCTCTGACAAAGCCATGGACGTTTTACCTCTATCGAGACTTCGCCTGTTGCAGTATCAAAAAATATTGCCTGTAGGTTTGCCTCCTTTGGTACATTTTCGATAAGAATTTTCCTTACATCGTCTTCATTTTTTCTGATTGATTCATCTATTCGAATTACAATTCGCTTTTTGATCTCCTTAACCAGATTTGAAATTATAGAGTTATTTTCCATCAAGAATCTTGGGGTTTTTGTGTAAAGTGCAAATCGTGGACCCTCGTAATCAATTTTGGTCACGTTGGCTTCTTTGGGTATACTTGCCAGTATGGTTGCCATAATATTTTGGCTATTAGGTAATTCCTGCTGTTGCTTTTTTTGCATTAAATCACTAAAGCGAAATGATAGATTTTTTTTGTTCCTTTGTCAAAAGTTGGAATCCATTTTTGTCTATTGCTGCGATGTTGATTCCATCACCGGTTCCAATGTTTCTTACAATAGCAGCCTTCACTGCACGAAGAGCAATTGCTTTTGCATCTTCAAGAGTAAGATCATTACGATACTCATCTTCTAAAAGACCATATGCAACAGGTGAACCGCTTCCAGTTGTTACATAGGATTTTTGTTCCACAGAGCCGAACTGGTCTATATTAATTAATTCGGGTCCGTCACGATCATAACCACCAAGCAAGATGTCAGCAATAAATGGATAACCTCTGTTTTGATGAAATACGAGAGAGCAGAGTCTTGCTAGTGATCTTATCGTAATGTTTTCGTTTGTTTGAACAGCGTGTATATTTGCATGATATCTCAAAATGTCTGTTAGGTTTTGTGCATCTGCAACCCCGCCAGCTAATGTTAAGCCAGCATGATCGTAGATCTTTTGTATCTTCATTGTGTTGTTATTGGCAATAAAATATCCAGCGCTTGCCCTCATATCAGCACATAGTACGACACCATCTGATGCCTTTATCCCTACTGTAGTTGTACCGTGTAATATTTTATCTTCAATATTCGTAGTCATAGAATATACCTCGCTTGAGATGTTTTCAAGTTGTTTTCACCCTTTAAATAACTTTTGTGAGGCAAATAATAAGCACTTGAAAGGGAAAAAAAATATGCCTGCACACACAATGGAACTACCCCGTCAAATTGTTGTCGGAGAAAAAAACATTGATAATATTGGAAGTTTTCTAAACTCATTAAAAAAAACAAAAAAGATTTCCTTGGTTTCAGGAAGCAATGTTAAAAAAATAGTTCAAAAGAAAATTGAAGCGTCCCTCACTGCATCTAAAATTAAATGTTATTGGTATTTGGCTAAAACAAATGACCAAAAAACAATACAGGATATTGAAAAAAAAGTACGCCAAAGCAAAAGCGAACTGGTTATTGGAATTGGTGGTGGGCGTTCCGTAGATATAGCTAAGCTGATTGGATTTAATCTCAACAAGCCATTTGTCAGTATANGA